>LIUH01000194.1:0-4069 GCA_001462225.1 Fibrobacteria bacterium GUT31
TCAAGCGTATAACCGTAACAAGGTTTGGTATGCCGAAGTGGAAAGCACCGCACATGAAAACCGTCCCCCTTGTAAACGATTCCCGGAGCGGTAATTTCCTGAACGATAATTTCATAGTTGATGTACATATCAAGCACACGTCTGCTTGCTTCAATATATTCCGCAATCTTCGGCGGTCCGATGATGTAGAGAGGATCTTCCCTGTCAACCTGAGATGTGAGCATCAAAAGTCCGGGAATCCCCGTTACGTGATCCGCGTGAGTGTGGCTGATAAAAATAACGGAAATCTTTTTCCACCGCAGATTAAGCCGCCTGAGCGACACTTGAGTCCCTTCGCCGCAATCAAAGAGAAACAGTTCCCCCTCACGCCGCAGAAGCACCGATGTTAAATGTCTGTTCGGAAGCGGCATCATACCGCCGCAGCCGAGAATAAACGCTTCGAGATTCATTATGGGTGAGTATACAGGAGTTTGGGGAATGATACTAGATGTATGGGTGGAGGGAATATTTAGCAAAAACAGTGTCGCTATATGCCATTTATCCAAGGCATGTGTATGAAAAAGTATACAAATTTGCCTTCGATTTAATAATCAATCATGACAAATCATAAAAAAGTTTTTAACCAACCTGACTGCAGGGAATTGAATGTGGTATAGTTGGTGCTTGAATAAATATTTAGGAGGTTAAAGATGACTTACAAAGTTTCAGTTACTTACAAGCACACAAGGAAGGATGGCAAAGGTACTTCTTCTTTTACATCAAGTACATATGATGTTGAAGGGAAAACAGAATCGGCAGTTATGGATCGTCTTAGGAAAGCACATCCTGATTGTGATTTTGTTATTCAAAAAATCGAATGGCGTAGTTGATAACTGGTGTCTGTCCACAAAGTAGGTTACTTTTCGGACAGACACTAACTAAGGTGTTATTGGGGTTGATATGTCAAGGAGTGTTATATGAAAAAAACGTTCGCAATATGTGTTTTGTTTCCAATTGGGCTAGTTTTGATAATGTTAATTATTCCCCTTCCAACACTAGTGTTGGATATCTTGATAGCAGTAAATATTCTCTTTGCTCTCATAATTATTATTGTTGTATTAAATTCCAAAAAAATAACTGATTTTACTTTACTGCCAACCTTACTCCTTGAGTTAAAAGTTTTTAGCATGACAGTGTCTATTTCTATTACCAGACTTATCTTGACTAGAGGCACGGAATTTGACGGACGATTGATTCGTTTTGTTTCTTTTTTGTTTACAGGTTCTGGAAATACAATTCATTTGATCATAGGTTTGACAATCCTTATTTTTATCATCGCTATTAGTATAATTATGAATATAAAAACAACGATTCGCGTTGCTGAGGTCGCTACGCAATTTAACCTAGATGCTATACAGGAAAAATCTGATTTTTTTGGTACTCTGGATGGTTTTATAAAATTTCCTTCTAATAAAATAAACTTATTCATTATTGCAATTATTATTGTCGGAGGGACATTGATTGATACCTTGTATAAAGATATACCTGTAAAAACTGCGATTATAACATACATTCCCCTTGCTGTAGGAAGTGGATTTTTTATCATGTTTCCTTCTTTTTTGTTATCCATAGCTACGGGATGTATTGTAGCAAAATGGAGGAAAAAATGAAAATTACTAAGGAAATTATTTCGAAAGAAATTGAAAAAATGAAAAATTATTATTCGAATTTTGAAAGCCTATTTATAAAGTGTTTACCGAATTTACCAGAACATAAAAAAATAGATATCATCTTAAATAAATTTCGAGAAATTCTAGAGAAAAATGAATACCCTGATTTATTAAAAGAAAAAGAATTAACTGGTTTAAATAACGACAGTCAAACTATATATATGTTTTTTATGGACAGTTTTCCGTATGAGAAAAAAAAGATTGAAGATAAATTTAACGAGACAAAAGAACTAGAAAAACTAAAAGGAAATAAATTATCGTTGTGTAGAATAAACGATTCTGGCAAATGGGAGAATGCTAAAAATGGTGAGCAAGTTTGCCTATATGTTGGTAGTTCAAAAAATATAAAAAAGCGATTAAAAGAGCATTTATTTTGTTGTAATAAAGAATCGTATGCAATGCATCTTGATACGTGGTTTTACGAGAACGACAAAGAAAAACATATTACAATTTATATTTGGGATTTTAGTAATTTTTTCGATTGTGACAACAATAAAAATTTGGAATATTTACAAACCATTGAAGACCTTTTATGGAATAACTACGAACCTTTGTTTGGAAGGCAAGGCAAAAAATGAATCAAATTGAGCCAAACAAATCCAGTAGAAAAGGTGTATACATTATAGGGTCTTCTTATAACAAATTCGATCCGAGCAAACCTCGTGCAGGATATTGGCATGACGGGATATAGAACAAACTTGTCACTCCATCCTGTACAGTGAGAAGCATGGCTGAACATATATTTATTAACGGCACAGATGTGTATATTACCGGGTGGTGCCAGATTGGACCGAGTTTTAAAAACGGTTACTGGAAAAATGGAGTATGGCATACTCTTGATACGCGAAATAAAGACGGTGAGAAATCTTGCTCATTTGTTTCAGTTGCCGCAAACGGTGATGTGTATATTGCTGGAAAGCGGTATGTAGGGGAGTATGATCCTTTTGGAAAAAAACACGCTGGTTATTGGCTTAATAATATCTGGTATGATCTTCCAGTTCCATCTGATTGTGACTGTAGTATGACTTCAGGCATTTGCATTGCCAATGGAAAAGTCTATATCAGTGGAGATTATGGAGACAGTCGCTGGCATAGGATAAACCCATGTTATTGGATAAACGGATTACGGTACGATCTTTCTGCTATTGAAAACAGTTCTTTTACTTCAGGCATAACCGTGTCTGGCGAAAATGTTTATACGTTGGAATCTGTTGATGGTTATTGGAAAAATGATAAATGGCATAAACTTCCCAGAGAGTACAGTAGCATTGCTTTTTCTGGCAATGATGTATATGTAATTGGCAATCCTGAACCTGCCGGTTATTGGTTCAATGATACTTGGAAGACTCTTAACAAGCCTGATGGCTCTGATTACATCAACTTACGAAGAATTGCAATTTTTAAGAACGATATATATATTATAGGAATATACAACGACATCGACGAAAAATTAAAATCCTGTTATTGGCTAAACGGTATATTTCATTCGTTGGCTATACCATCTGATTATGTAGAAAGTGATGCAAAAGACATTGCTTTTGCAACAGAATAGGGAACAATGAAATTACAAATTTTCGAGAAATTTGTATGAGAAACATTAAAAATGGTCATTGACACAATTATTAATAAATGGTATAAAAAGTTAATTTGGAGGTAATCATGGATAAGGAAAATTTTGGGATGGATTATTTTGCCCCTTCAATATTTAATGATATTGATAATATTATTAAAAGCCTTCGCGTTGGTGAGCTTATTATAATTGGATCGCTCCCATCATTAGGAAAAACATCTTTTGCCTTGTTTTTAATAAAAGAGTTGGCTGAAAAACAAAATACTGATTCTTGTTTTTTTTCGCTTGAATTCCCAATGGAACTGTTGAAAAAACGAATGTCTGAAATGGATATTAATAAAAATAATGATCTTATACATATTATTGATAATCCTCATTTGACTATTATGGATTTAAAAAATGTTTTAAAAAATATGATTGATGAATCAAAAATAAAATATTGTTTCATTGATTATTTAAATATTGTTGGAGGAAATTCAAAGCAAAATATCGAAGAAACAACAAAAGTTTTAAAATCTTTTGCCTTAGAGCTTAATATTACTATAATTGCATTAATGCAAATAAATAGTAATTTAAAACCAGAAATAAATCTCTTCAAATCTATTGAACATGATGCAGATTTAATTATATCACTTGAAAAAAATACTGAAAAGACTGAATTGGTAATTATAAAAAACAGAAATAAGTGATTGACAACGCAAAAGTGCCTGTTACAAAAATCCTCTGGTGTACCTGAGCAGTTGGGTACATTATGGATTGTTTACTGCCTAATACGCGAATAGAAATGTAT
>LIUH01000194.1:4193-4976 GCA_001462225.1 Fibrobacteria bacterium GUT31
TACTTGAGGGGTGGCAGGGAAAAGAAATGTCGAACTTGTTCGGCATTTTTTTTCCCTGACAGGACCCCCAGTAAAATATTTAGGCATACATTTCGTTTTAACTATATGCAAAAAGTCTTAAATTTCAAAAAATCAAATAAATTTCCTTGCCGATCATATAAACATTTCATTTTTACTAATTAATTTAAAAACGCTTTTATCTGCTTTTCAAGATAACCGTCTTGGGCGACAGGAAGATTGACGATGCGTTGCTTAAGTAATTCTTTTTCAATAGGATCAATCCCAGGCGCTCGGATAATATTTTGCAATCTGGTTTTATGGGAACTACACGCAATGTGAAAAGCGTCTTTCGGGTAGTCTTTGAAACGAAACTTTTTGTCGTGGGGAGTGGCAAGATCAACCGCTCGATAACAAGAGCCTTCAACAGCCTGTAATGCAAGAAAAGCGTCCTCTAAACTATCATTCGCCTTAGTCAAACTGTTGATCGTGTCCTTGTCAGACTTGTCGCACAGCTCCCTTTCCTGCATGATATAAGCAGATTCGACAAGGAGCATGATAAATGGATCGCCCGTGGCTTGGGCTTCTTTGAAAACAGTCATTGCCAAAGCAATACCTTCTTCATATAAAAGACGCCCTTCCGCCTCTTTTCCTCTGGTAGCGAAGCCTTTACGCCCTGCGTCAATTTTCTTCGTTGCATTAAAAATATTACTTACTAAGCCAGTTGGGTCCATATTCAGCCTCAGCTTCTGCTAAATTCCAATCGCCGTTGAGAAGAAATTCCGC
>LIUH01000194.1:5153-5255 GCA_001462225.1 Fibrobacteria bacterium GUT31
CCCAATTTATCTTTTATAAACTTTGCCATATACGAGGGTACGGGAACTGTATCCCAAAGACGGGTGGCTCCTTCCTCATCTCCCGCTTCTTTCAATGCATGA
>LIUH01000194.1:5261-5771 GCA_001462225.1 Fibrobacteria bacterium GUT31
AGGGTCATAAGTCGTTGTTGCATGTTTTACCTCCCGATCTACAGTATAGCAGGTATTAGTTGCCTGTCAATATCCAAAACTGTGTCAAAAGGTAATGCAAAGAAGAAGATTAAGAAATCCTTATATTAAATTTTACTTCTCAATGAAATTATAGAAAGAAAGAAATATGAGAGATTATCGAACCATAACTTTGCGCCCTTCGCGCCTTTGCGTGAGATCTTCCTTAACAAGTAAATGTTTTAGCAATAATTTACGAAAAATCTTTCTTCCGTATCACATTCCGTTGAATCTTACCGCTAATTGTTTTTGGCAGTTCCGGTACAAACTCAATGATGCGCGGGTATTTGTAGGGGGCTGTTACGCGCTTTACGTGGTTTTGAAGATCTTTGAGCAGTTCATCGGAAGCGGTGAAGCCCCGCGCTAGAACGATGGTTGCTTTCACGACCTGACCGCGCATCGGGTCGGGAGCGGCGGTGACGGCGCATTCAAGGACGGACGGGTGTTCCATCA
>LIUH01000194.1:6025-8271 GCA_001462225.1 Fibrobacteria bacterium GUT31
GTCGCCTGTTTGATAAGTTCCGTTACTCCAACTGTTAGCTGTAATTTCTTTATCTTTCCAGTAACCTCGGAAAAGACCGGGGAAGTCGGAAGAGCCGATTACAGGAATTTTATTGTCGGGATCGCCGTCCGCAATCTCGAACATATTTTTTCCTGCGCGGGTAATGCTCATATTTCCGACAATACCCTCGTCGCATAACGCGCCGTTTTCGTCTAACAGCTTTATGTCGAAAAGCGGAGCGGGTTTTCCCATTGAACCGGGTTTTACAGGAAGCCATTTGAACACAGCCGCCATTACGGAAGTTTCACTCTGACCGAAACCTTCGTAAATTTCATTGCCTGTTAATTCCTTGAATTTATTGTAAACTTCAGGACTTAACGGCTCTCCCGCCACCGAAGTATGACGGATAAAACTAAAGTCAAAACTTGAAAGGTCTTCTTTTATAAGATAGCGGAACACTGTCGCAGGGGCACAGAAAGTTACAGGACGCAGACGACCGATGGCGTCTAACATTCCCTTTGGGGTAAATTTTTCAGTATCGTAAGCGCCGATAGCCGCGCCGCAGATCCACTGACCGTAGATTTTTCCCCACGCGAATTTCGCCCAACCTGAATCGGTCTGCGTTAAATGAACGCCGTTATCTTCCACACAGTGCCAGTATTTCGCCGTAACAATGTGTCCCAACGGCAATGAATGGTTGTGAAGCACCATTTTCGGCATTCCGGTTGTGCCTGAGGAAAAATAAATCAACATGGGGTCTTTTGTCGCAGTTTGAACTTTTGTAAAATTGTCGGAAGCCTTTTGAATCTCAGCGCGCATATCGATATAACCGGCAGGAATATTGCTACCAATGACGGCTATTTTTTCAAGTTTTTTACAGTTGGGACGGGCGATGGCGATATTTTGCAAAACATCAGCATCGTCAACCGTGATTAAAAGTTTTACATCGGCGATATTACAACGGTATTCCAAATCTTTTGCTGTTAGCTGATATGTGCCGGGAATACATATCGCGCCTAATTTTGAAAGAGCGCACATAAGCACCCATACCCCGGGACGCTGTTTAAGTATCAATTTTACTACATCGCCTTTCTTGACACCTAACGCGATGAGCGCGTTAGCCGCTTTATCGGAAAGACGCTTCATATCCGCAAAGGTAAAAGATTTCATTTCCGCCGTATCATCAGTCCACAACAGAGCAAGTTTTTCAGGCTGAAGCCTCGCCCACTCGTCAACCACATCGTACGCAAAATTAAAATTATCCGGCACATTGCAACGGTAATTTTCGTAAAAATCCTCGTAGCTTTCAAAATCTATACGCGGACAGTAACGTGAAAGTATTTCGTTCATATCTTAACCAATCCTATTCCTGAATTATTGTGATAAATTGCGCTGTTCCATTGACTGCGCTCTGACAGTGGGGAATACGCGCATCAAAATAAATTGTGTCTCCCTGCGAAAGAATATGTTCGCTGTTTCCCACTGTAACCTTGACCTGACCTTCAACCACATAGTTGAACTCCTGTCCCGAATGGGACACCTTGGAAGCCTGCGGCTTTGACGAATCAAGAAGAACAAGCAAAGGCTCCATCGTCCTGTGTTTGAAGTTATACGCAAGACTTGAAAATTCATAACCGGGATAACGTTCAATCTGAACGCCCTTGCCTTTTCTGCATACGGCGGCGCTGTCCATTCTCGCCTCTTCTCCCGTAAGAAGAACTGTAACGTCCGTCCCAAGCCGATTGGCTATCGTATACAAAACGCTGATCGGTATGTCCAACTCTCCCTTTTCATATTTAGAATAAGTCTCAAGGGGAATGTCCGTATCCTTCGCCATATCAAGGACGCTGATTTCCAAAATCTCCCTTAATTCCTTGATCCGTTCAGGTATATGCGCTACTTTTTCATTCATATTTTCACCTCGTTAAAAAACAAACTCCTTCCAATTTTTATTTATTATCTTATCATTTTCACCGCGTATTTCCACAGGACTTTTTACGCTTTCTTTTCCGCAATAATCAAACCGGTGTTTATCAGTTTTAATGCCTGCTATTTCATTATTACAGATCATTTTAACATAATCGTCAATACTGTTTAACTTCCTGTCAAGATACACGCCGAAAATTTCACTGGAATAGATGAGCGAAGCATCGTGAATATCCGTCCCTGCCGTTACGGGAAACTTTAACTTTTGCGCATAACGGAAGGCAAGCGCGTCATTTGAAGCGTCCTCATTTCCGCTGTTG
>LIUH01000195.1 GCA_001462225.1 Fibrobacteria bacterium GUT31
CCAAACCCAAACATTGAGTTAATCATTACTTACTATATCCAAAATTATGAAAACAATCATGGAAAAAACGAAAATCCGGACGGTTATATAGACCTCCTAATATTTTACCACCTTAACTGTTTTCCCGCCTGCCTTTACAATATACACACCTCTTGGCAAATGTGCCACAGAGATATTTTCGTTTGGCATTGCCGTGCGGCTCATGAACACTTTGCCTTGCAAGTTGTATATGCGTACGGGGGTTGCTTGTGATATTCCTACGATTTGGAGGCTGAGGATGGGGACGATTTCCTCAATTTCTGTAATATTCACCTTTATATCTGTTGGCTGTGTGATGATGTAGTTCCCTGCATCAGTGCCAGACAGTGTAATATTTGTTGTGACCGCCTTGTCGTTACCTATGTTTGCATCGTCAATCGTGCCGATTCCGAGTATTAATACAACATCATCGTCAGGCACAATACCAACAAGTGTTCCACCGGTAAGTTCAACTGTTGTTATGTCGCTTTCGTAAGTTCGGTCCGTTGCAGTTACACCGGAAACTGTAACAGATTTCGCTTTAATCTCGTAATCCCCAAGCACGATTCCCACCGCCGCAACAAAATTTTCGCCGTCGGCAACATTAACCGTTACATTATACGTTCCCACATAGATTGGAATGGTTGTGCTACCGTTATACAATACCGTTATCGCACCCATGCCGGTACCTGTCACTTGGCCGATTCCTTGCGCTGTGCCGGCGTAAATGTGGTTGATTGGTATAGTAAAAGCCAAGTCCGTTGTTTTGGGTTTTCTTTTTCTTTCTGCAATTTGCATATTTGAAGTTCCGGTTGCAAAATTCGTATTCTCTTTTGAGCGAGCGAATATATAATAATACTCTGATTCCTCATTCAAATTCGCAAAAACCGTTCCTGTTTGCCAACCACTTGTAGGCTCGGTAGCAATCGTATTTATCGCATATTCTACGGTTTGCTCTGTGTTAGCCAATAGTGTCGCTGTATTTATTTCTATACTTGTCCCGTTTTCACTTGCCAATGCCGGACCAGATACATTTGCACCGTCAATCAGATTACCGGTACGTGTTCCATCAATGGTGATAGTAGAGTTGTCCTCAGGTATTACAGCACCATTATTCGCTATTGTTGCATCACTAGGCACAGTCAGCGTTGCGTCGCTAGGTATTTTCAGCGTTTTGCCGCTTGGTATAGTCAGCGTTCTGCCGCTTGGTATTGCATACTGAATAGGAGATAGCGTTATTGCGTTGTTACCATACCAATTCGTAGTATTGCCGATAACAAGAATACCGCTTGTTTTTGTGCTTGCATCGCCAACGGAACTTGCAAATACCAAGGCGTTGTCATCCATTGTGAGCGTACCTATACCTGTGCTGCCATTTTGTCCGTAGCCTATACCTCTGGCACTACTGTTGCCGCCTGTAGCTATTACCATTCCGCCGTTAATTGCAACATTTCCACCTGCACCACCATTATATTGAATTGAAGTGCCATCGGTATGATTGACTGTGCCTCCGGCACCACCACCAATGCCTGCGCCACCATTGTAACCGCCTGTAGCGTTGACAGTGCCGCCTATAATTATAACCTCACCACCTGAGGCACCATAACCACCGCCTATGCCTGCTGCACCTCTACCACCCTTAGCGTTGACCGTACCGCTTTCGATAATAAGTGTACCGTCTGTTGTGTTGATGGCTGCGCTCCCGCCTATAGGATATACATAAGTCATTTCTTCATTGCTAACATTAAGGATGCCGCCTGAACGACTGTCTTTAATGGTAAATGTTTTACCTGAAGCAATTTTTATGCCGTTGTCTCCGCCGCTAGGTATCTCAATCGTCAATGTATAACCATTTAAATCAAGGGTAAAGTCTTCTCCAATATTAAGTTGTCCTGTCAATTTATCGGCATCGACAAAGTCTGCTTGCAATACGTATGTTCCACCATTAGTGGCTTTATACACCAAATTATTTCCGGGTGAATCGCTAGGTTTGATATTTATTACAGCAGCTTGACCATAGCTATAAGGACCATTGGAAGAATTGCTGGGATTTAAACCGCTGCTGCTGTTAACCGTAATAGCATAGAAGCCGTCAGAATTTCCTCCCCAGCCCCAATTGATATGAAAATTATTGCTGGAATTATAGCCATCTAAAACAAAAGCGTGACCACCATTGCCATTGCCGCCATTTCCGGAATAATACACAGGCAAGCCATCTTCAATCTGGTCTTTCAAAAGTCCTATCCAATCTAAAGCAGAATTTTTGTCTCTATCTAAATATTGAACTCTATAGTCATAATCAAAATAAATCATTAATGCAGAAGGTACGTCCTTTGAATACGCACTACTCTCACTAGTCCCATAATCCATTTCAACAGACCTTCCAGCCGCACTCATCAAAGCTGCAACAGCATTGTCTTGTGCCATATTCTCCCAATCAAAGGGGACAGGAGGCAAAGCCGGAACCGAAAGCCCACTTCTGGAGGCATATGCCGGTATTGTGCCGGTTGTGCTTGCTGGGTATTGATGGTAATTCATTATTTGCGCCATCGCTGTTGCAACGCAACCTGTAAGAGTCTGTACCTCATTTATCATAGGCGTTTGATTCCAATACGGTTCCCGTTGATTCCATTGCGTTTTTACTAAATAATCCCCCATAACATAAGCCTCACCGGCAGCATAAAGCATCCATTCATCCTTTATATCCTGTGTTTGCACCTGCCCGTTTTCCAAGGCAAATTCCATTTCCCTCTCAATATTCCCAATATACCACGCAAAGTTGGGTGGTAAATTATCAGGGTCGTAGGCTCCTTTATCCGAAATTCCTATAATAGGACCAAAAACATCATCTCCCGAAACAATCACAAAACCATTGTCTTTATCGTTCTGAAAAACGTAAAGCAAAGCGTCTTCCGTAGCGGCAGGGGCAGCAGCGGCATCGGGTGCCGGTGCATACATTGGCTTTGCTCCTCGCTTCTTAAACGACTTGTGTTTAAGGCTCAGTTTTTTGCTTTTGGCAGCGTTTTCCGCTACCTGCGAAGCCTTCTCAAAAGAAACCGGAGCGGCAAAAACCGCAACCGAGAGCACAAGAATGGCAATTATGGATTTTAAGGACATAATACCCCCGATTGAAGGGAATAGGATATAGGATAACTTTTTGGACTTACGTATGAAAAAAATGGGAAAAATGTATACATCATTGTATAAATAAATATAGAAAAATCCACTCTCCACTCCCCAAGCGAATAAATCAGCGTTTTCTATATTACCCCAAATAACTTTTCAAAAGGATAGCTCTATGAAAAAAGTCTTTACTCTAGCTGCGGCTTTTGCCCTCTTCGCCAGTACCCAAGCATTTGCCATTTTTGGCTTGGGTGCGCACTACGTTATGAACACCGGTTCGCTAGGATCAAAAATCGGAGATGTTGATTTGGGAACTACAAACACTTTCGGCAGAAATATAACAGTTAACCAAGAATCAGCAAGCGGTTTACAAGGCTTGGGCTTCAAGCTCTGGATAGATTTTCTTCCCCTTGTAGATATAGAAGGGACGCTTAACGTTGCGGCTACCAGATATAGAACCTCTTTGACAATTCCCACAGGACTAAACTCAGATACTACAATATGGCTGAATTACACTCCGGATGCTCCATACAGTATGATATTCGGCGATGCAAGCCCTATATTCGGAGTTGTCAACGGAGATTTATCCGTGACTTATCCATTTGATTTGCCGATAATTCGCCCATATATAGGCGCGGGAATCAGCTATTTTGCCAGCATTCCGGTAGTTAATAACGATTTTGCCGGAAAAATGCTTACGCAGGATCTTATACTTGCATTAACTTCAAACGATCCGGATGCGGCATCAAGGATAGGAGACGCTCTGACTGAAACCTTGGAAAAGGAAAGCTACACATCAGGCGTTGGCGGGCATTTGATAGCCGGGCTTCGCTTAAAGGCTCCCATTATACCTGCGGCAATTTACGCAAACGGCAAATATTATTTCGGCGGCAACACAAATAGCCAGTTCACACAGGGCTTTGTGCTGGAGGTCGGCGGCGGCTTCGCCTTGTAGCAAAACGGGACAACACAAAAAAGTAATCCGAAAGACGGTTTATGTAAATCATAACGGGATCGCTGATGTTGATTCCGTTTTCTTTTGCCCGGCACAGAATTCGCTCCGCTCTGCGGCAAATTGTGCGGCAAATGTGGGCTTCGGCGTTTATCTCGTTTTCGCCCGGAACGGTGAAATTCTTTAAAGGCTCCAAAGCGGAATTCATCTTGTCTATCTCATTTTCCAGTTCTTTGATATGAGTTCCGTTTATGCTTGGCATGTTATTCCATTCCTTGCCTTTGGGTGTGGCAAGAATCGCACCGATGTCAAAAAGTATTTTTTGAACATTGTCTAAGTTTTCGCCTATACCCTTTGCTTTGCAGAGAAGTTTCAATTTGCCGGTAAAGGCATTTAGTTCATCCAGCGTTCCATAACACTCCAAACGCAAATGCGATTTTGAAACCCGCTCCCCGCCTATAAGGTTGGTATAGCCTTTATCACCGGTGCGCGTGTAAATTTTAGAAAGCCGCATGGCGTTAATTTACTAATTCAGCGTTTACTATAGTAGCCACTGATTAACTCAATGTTTGGGTTTGGGTTTGGGGTATGGGGTATAGGGTATGGGAAAACCTCAATTATTTGCCAAATTATGCGTTTTATGTTGAATAATCCCCATACCCCAAACCCTATACCCTATACCCACGCGAGTAAATCAGCGTTTACTTTACTATATTACGCTCCATGAAAAGGCATTTTTGGGAGAAAGATTATGCATAACATCAAAGGAACGCAGACTGAGAAAAATCTGCTCACAGCGTTTGCCGGGGAATCGCAGGCACGTAACCGCTATACATTCTGGGCAAGTGCAGCCAAAAAAGAAGGTTTAGTGCAAATAGCCTCTATTTTTGAAGAAACTGCAAATCAGGAAAAAGAACACGCAAAACGCTTTTGGAGTTTTTTGCAGGGCGGGGCGGTAGAAATAACCGCAGCTTACCCCGCAGGCGCCACCGCCACCACTTTGGAAAACCTAAAAGCTGCTGCAGACGGCGAAAACGAGGAGTGGAGCAATATTTACCCGAATTTCGCAAAAATAGCGAGAGAAGAGGGTTTTAACGACGTTGCGGCTTGCTTTGAACGCATAAGCATTGCCGAAAAGCAGCACGAAAAACGCTACCGCGATCTGTACAACAACTTGAATAACGGCAAAGTGTTCAAAAAAGACGGCAAAGTTGTTTGGCGCTGCCTAAACTGCGGCTACCTGCACGAAGCCGAAGAAGCTCCAAAGCTATGCCCGGCATGTTTGCACCCGCAGGCTTATTTTGAGCTATTGGGCGAAAACTGGTAAACGTTTTCTATATTCATCAGTCTTGGGAAGGTGACCGAGCTGGCCGAAGGTGCGTCCCTGCTAAGGACGTGTGGGCTTAAACCCACCGCGAGTTCGAATCTCGCTCTTCCCGTTTTAAATTCTCGCTAACGGACCATTGCCCTGATACGCGGATTTTCGTGGTCTTTAGCTTCGTTAAAATACATGGGTTCGGTCAGTTTTTTATCGATTAAAAAGGATATTTTGCTGTTCAAATCATGAGCTACCTGCAAATCGCTCACCACCATTATAACAGTGGTCTTATAAAGCTCTCTAAGATTGTCCACCAAAGACAGCAGATTAATGCGGCTGTTTTTGTCGAGACCGGCGGTGGGTTCGTCTAAAAGGAGTATTTTAGCGTCCAAGGCCCAAGACCGCGCTATGGCAACCCGCTTTCGTATTCCGAGAGAAAGGGAATAGGGGTATTCGTTTGCAAAACTGCCTGCTAACATCAGCATTAAGGCGCGATTTACTTTTTGCTCAATTTCCTCTTTTGTGCCTACTTTGTGATAATGCAACGGAACCGCTATATTGTCTTTTACCGTTAAATCGGAAATCAAAGCATCGTTTTGGAACACAAAGCCGACGCCTTTCTGTGCCATGGACAAAGCTGTCCATTCGTTTGGTTTAATCGGTTCGCCAAAAAGCGATAGTTCTCCTGAGATGGCTTTTTCCAGGCCGGCTATCACACGCAAAAAGGAACTTTTGCCCTCTCCGGATTTTCCCGTAATGCAAAGTATATCCCCTTTTTCAAGGAAAAGATTAACGCCATCCAGAATTTTAAATGTTTTTTTCTGTTTTTTTTGCGATTCGGATGAAATAAGCGTAGTATAGCTGAATTTCAGGTTTTTTATAGAGAGGCTTTCCATTTATTTCTTTTTCTTTTTGAGAGGTCTTGGCTGCCTGCGATGAACTTCCATTATAAGCTCTCTAATTTCCCTAAAAAATTCTTCGGCTAAATCCAATGTTTCCGGAGTAGCGGCTTCCAAGGCATCCCACAGATGTCCGTAAACAATAAACAAATTCTGGGCCTGTTCGTACTGTAAATCCAAACTCGATTGCAAATACGCAACTATGTTTTGCACTTGGTCTCGTTTTTTCAAATCCCCGGCTCTAACCGCATACATAAGGAGCAGGGCTTTTTCCAAAAGCATTTGATGAGATTTCAACTTGCCC
The DNA here is from genome assembly GCA_001462225.1 of Fibrobacteria bacterium GUT31. Classification (GTDB taxonomy): domain Bacteria; phylum Fibrobacterota; class Fibrobacteria; order Fibrobacterales; family Fibrobacteraceae; genus Fibrimonas. Next base: position 6,615 of record LIUH01000195.1, read on the forward strand.
GCTGTGTACGCTGCTCCGTAAGCATACAAGCGGACAGCTTCTTTTTGTTCCCAAGTAGGTTCAATCTCCTCGGACACTTGAACTCCTCTAATGTTGCCCTAGCAGGGCAAACATTGAGTTCCTGGAAATATCTTGGAAATTACGTTGTGCCAGCACTGCGCTTTGGTTTAGGATTTCGTCCCTAGCTTTGTCCATAGCGGCCTTGGCAAAATCCAAATCCTCTATGAGCTGGAGCGCAGCGGTTGTGTTGACATTCATATTCTCATTGTTGTTATATGAATATTCCAGACGGTTGTACTGAACGCCGAAATTTACCCTTGTGCTTAGAACAGCTTCGTTGGCTTTGTTTATGCCATCCATCGCCGATTCGGCACCGGCTCTGGTAGATATGTCCATATCCATAATGCCAAGAGCTTCAGGGCGTAGGTCGGATTTTGCAACATCTATCTGATTTGGGCCGCCGGCATTCGGGCCAACCTGGAATTTGCCTGTGCCATCACTTAGAGGGCCTTGCCCGGAAATCAGGTCTTGGGTGTTGAACTGCGTCCCTTTTGTGTGCCTGTCTATTTCCTGCTTCAACTGCTGGAACTCTCCGTTGAGAGCTTTGCGGTCGCTATCGGTTAGGGTATCATTGGCAGCTTGAACGCTTAGCTCGCGCATACGATTGAGCATATCGGATATGCCCTGTGTTGCGCCTTCGCCTATGTTCATTGCGCTCATGGCATCGCCTATGTTTATGGAGTCTGCCTTGTACCCGCGCGACATGGCTTCCAGCAATTTTGCAACGGCAAGGCCGGCGGCGTTGTCTTGCGCTCGGTTGATCTGCTTTCCGGTTCCCATTTTTTCATGGATTTTGGAAAGCGATTTTTGCCTTTCGTTAATCTGGTGGTTTAACCCTAACCCAGTAGCTTTGTCAATTATCATAGCCATAAAATACCTCTCTTTTTAAAATTCAACTAAACTTTAGCATCCACCTTCTCAACGCTTTTTAGTTCATTGAGATTTTGATTGTCTATACCGGGTTTCATCTTGTTTTTATCCTCATTTTCTCGGTCAACTATTGTTTCGGGGCCTTTTTGAGGTTTAAAATCAAAGGAAACGCCCTTTGCAGGAGCTGAGGTGGAACTGCTGGAAATTTGTGCTATAGCCATAAACTCTCCATAATATACAATTATCCTATATCGTTTATCGGCAGAAATTTAAAAAACTTTAGCAAAAATTTCATGAGTTCACCCCACCATGGCACAAATCTTTGTATTAGCCGCTTGCTTACGCTAGTCTCGGACGCAACGGACAGAAAACGAGTTAGACTTGATATTTTGGTATCTGCGCACAATGCTGCTGTAGTTGTCTATGCCTCGGAGGTGAGCACCGATACTGGCTTCCGTGGCACTCCACCAGCTGCCGTTGATGCCGACATGATTGAAGCTGCCAATAATTCCGGCGAAGAAGCCGCCCGGCAGAGCCGAAAACCCGTATTCATCCGTGCCATTGCCGGATTTTCTTTGAGAATCATCATTCCAGCCGCTTTTGGATTTCAACTTTTTACCTGCATCACTGCCGACAACTTTCTCTAGTATTGTCCATTCCGCATCACTCGGCAAATGCCAGCCGGAAGGACAAGCTTTTAAAGCCGTTTCCCAATTATATAATCTACCGTATTTTGAACAATTGGCAGGCTTTTTTTCGTAGCATTTGCTGCCTTTTGCATCGTAATTCAAATTCTCCGCCATCCAAGTTTGCTCGCCTATTTTAACAGTTTTGTATTTTTTGTCATCTCTTGTATCCGTAAATATTCTGACGCTAATACCACCGGGCTGGACTTTATGCACATACCTAACAGTCTTCTTGTGTTCCAACTTGACATCAACCTTCTTCTTCTCAAACCCGACCCCTATCTCAGAACACACAGCAACTGAGCCGCTGAAAGGCGTTTCGCCAACTTGATTGCCGTTTATAAAAACAGGCTCGCTTATAGGGCTGCCGTCTTTCTCTGCACTCAAAGCCAAGCCGCCCTTTTTCAATTTCGCATAGCTCGCCATATCAAAAACCTCGCGGCTGTCCCTGTTTATCCCCGCATCAAAACTTATATCCTCATAACAACGGTGACTGAGCTTAACGCTGTACTTGCCGGGAGACAATCTGTTTTCCCAAGAAGATACTGCCTTGCCGTTTATTGTCAAGCTCCATTTTTCGTTTTTGCCAACGCCTTCAGAATAAGCGGGCTTTATTTCCAAAACGCCGAAATTCGCCTTCAGCCTGATACGCACATTCTGGTTGTTCTGCTTGATGGATACCGTTGTATCTGCCGTCTCGTATTGGTCTAGAACGGCTATCACACGAACACTGCCCTCTGCAAATTCCGCGCTGCAAGGGGTCTTGGCACAGTTGGCGGCGGGCATGCCGTTGAAACTCAAAATCGCATTCGCGGGTTCAGTTGCAAAATTCACTAAATAGCGGCTCTCTACATAAAACTCCTCGTCCGTGCCGCTTTGCACTTCGCTTATGCCGCCCGCAACAGGAAGCGGAGCGGGTTTGGCACCGGAAACGCCCGGCAATTTTTTGAACATGTCGGATGCTTTATTGTTTATAGCGGACAGCAAACCGAATATATCTTTGGAAGATTCATCCGTGAACGAGCCTACCAAATTACCGCTCTGCACATTGTAAAGTTCTACCTTAATGGTTAAATTCTTGCCGAAACGCCCTATCCGCCCTTGGCATATATAATCAGCACTTATTTCCCGGCCAAGTTTAGCCAAGCAGCCTTCCGATTCTTTGCATTTTCTCACCATATCCTCTTGCGAGCCTAGAAAAGCAACTATGCTCTGCTGGGTCATCACGGCGTAACTTTTTTCCGGCAGAATTTTAAGGGCAATCTCACGAAGCCTATCCGTAAGATGGCTCAATTCCGAATGCTCAACAGGCGGTTCACCATCATCAACTGTGTTTATTATCGCTATGCGTTTTTGCTGCCCGTAAGCGGCAAAGGCGAGAAGCAGAAAAGCTAAAAGCACTGTTTTTTTCATAAATCGCTCCGTAGAATTTGAGGAAATGGTTGCGCCGTCCATCTTCGGTTAGTGTTCATTGTGTCGTTCCCTGCGTTTCCTGTAGTGCTTTTTTTATAGCTGCCTGATATTTTTGTGTCGCTTCCTGCTGTGCTTTTTGCATTTCTTCCCGCTGTGCGGTTGACATTCTTGGTATTGCAGCTTGCTGTAGTGCTGAATATTCATACTGTTTTTGTATCGCTTCCCGCTGTTCTACTGGCATTTTTTGTATTATTTCCTGATATTTTTGCATCAATTCTTGGTATGCTTTTTGTATATCTGCCTGCTGCGTTGCTGGCATTTTTTGTATTGCTGCCTGATATGCTTTTGATATTGCTTCATACATTTCCTGTAGTGCTTTTTGTAACACTGCCATATATTTTTGTGTTGCTTGTGCTTGTCCCTGTATCTGTTCCTGCCGTGCTTTTATTTTCGCTTGTGCTTGTTCCAGTCTCGCCTTTTGTTCCGCTTCTTGTCTATCTTCCGCTTCCTGTCTCGCCTTTTGTTCCGCTTCTAGTTTTGCTCTTTGTTCTGCTGTTGTCTGCAAACAACGAACGCTATGTAAATTCGACATATCACCCTCATAACCCAAGCAGGAAGCATCAATATATTCACCAATGCCAAGTATATAGTAACAGTAATTATCATTATCATTACGTCGCCACCAACCGCCATTAAGACCAGAACCTTCATATTGTTCATCATAGCCGTTGTCGTAGCCGTAGCCGTGGCCACCCGGCAAAGCCGAAAAGCCGTAATTATCCGCACCGTTGCCAGACATTCCTTCATAATCATTCCAACCGCTCTTTGCCTTTAATTTGACTCCTGCAAATTTCCAAACACCACTAACAAAATCTATTAACTCATTCCATTCCTCAAAACTAGGCAAATGCCAACCGCTGGGGCAAGATTTTATTGCTGTTTCCCAGTCGTAAAGTCGCCCATATTTGGTACAATTCGCATCCTTGTTATCATAGCACCAACTGCCGTTTTTTGTTGCATAATTCAAATTCTCCGCCATCCAGGTTTGGGAACCAATTTTTACGTATTTGTACTTTTTGCCATCGCGAGAATCGGTGAAAATAGATGGGGTATTAGGTTGGGCGTTTACCAAATTTTCGTTCTTGTCAAACGATTTCTTCTCTATTTGCTGCTCACCGTTTTTGTAATTCCTTACTTCTCTCAATTTTCCATTCTTATCAAAATGTTTCCATTCTCCGTGCTGCTTATTGTCTTTGTAATTCCCCACTACACTTAAATTTCCTTTGTAGTAGAAACTTTTCCATTCTCCATGTAGTTTACCGTCTTTGTAATTTCCCACTGCATTTAAATTTCCATCGCTAGAAAAGAACTTACGTTCTCCGAGTTCTTTGCCATTTTTCATATTTCCAGTGGAATAATCACCATCATATTCGTCTACATTTATAAACTCTCCACTATACGGTTTGTTCTTATAGTAATAAACCCCATCCCTAAGCTCTAATTCATATAAATTAATCGGCTCCGATACAGTGGATTTTTTTTGCTGAGCGAAACCCGCCACGCAAATTAACAGCAATGCTATTATCGCTTTTTTCATTTTTCTGAACTCCTTTTTCCCGCTGGTTCATCCCGCCAAAACTTGGGAACACGGT
>LIUH01000196.1 GCA_001462225.1 Fibrobacteria bacterium GUT31
CAAAATTCTGCCTATGGTGCTTGTCGTTTTAAAACCCACAACTCTGGAGTTTCTATCCACATCGCCATAACCGTCTTGCCCGCGCACAACGTAAATATTGTTGCCGGAAAAATTTCTCCATTTCTCCAACTCATTCGGCGACCATCCCAAAAACTGCTGCTCGGAAAATCCGTTGAACCCGCTCGCCAGCATTTGCCAAGGACGTGCATAAATGAATATGGAATTCTTCGGAAGTTTTTTCAATTCGGTGTTTAAATAATCTTCTTCCGCAAGGAGTTTATTTTTATCATATAAAATATTTTTATTGAAACTCTCAATATTGATAATTGAAAGAGAAATAGCTAAAATTGCCGCCGCTCCGCATACGATTTTCGATTTGCCGCCCAGAATATCGCAAAGGCCGGCTGCCATAACAATAGCGAACAAAGGCAGTGCCACAAGCACGTATCTCTGGTTTATGTCTATTTCAAACGTGCCGCTAACGTTAAAAAGAATAACGCCTATTTGCAAACAGAACAAAGCGAATAAAAGTGCTGCCCACAGATATTTTTTATAAAAAGCCACCTTGTATAAAAGCCAGCCAAAACTTATGAAAAGCAAAAAGGCATAAATTGTGTAAAACGGATTTTTCAAAAGTCCATTCGGAGAAAGTTCCTGATTCCACATTATTCTAATATCGCTTTTCAGGTTGAAAACAAAATTCGCAAATGAATGCGCCGCATGTGCGCCGCCTTGAAAATCATAGCCCCGATATGCGACCATCGTATTTATAGCCGGCCAGGAAGCCAATATAACCAAAGCGGAAAAAGCAGCCAAACGCCAAGGCTTTTGCAAAAAATAAGAGTGGTAAAAAAGAACAAAGGGAATAAAGCAGAATAGGGTTTCCTGCCTTGTCTGCGCAAAAAAACCGAGCAAAGGAATGGTCAACGCAAAGTGCTTGAAACCGACCTCTTTCGGTGGAACAAGGCTGTAAAAAGAGAACAGGGCAGCAAATAAAAATATGTATAAAACCTCAGTTGAAGCACTGCGGGACTGCATTAAAAATATGGGTTGGCTCGCCAAAAAAATAGCAGCTGTCAATGCAAGCCATTCGTCTTTTGCAAACCTGAACATGGCAAAAAACAAGAGGGCTATGGAGCAAACGGCAAGCGGCAAATTCACCCGCAAAGCGGTTTCTCTGCTAGGTTCTGCAAACAAAAACGCTAGGCTCTGAACAAAGGCAAAAGCCTTGCCCTTAAAGTTGTTCACCACGTCTTTGCATTCAAGATACCCGTCTTTCCACACGCCCTGATTGCACACTCCCCCGCTTTGGCTAAACCGCATTTGAAGAGCCATGGATTCCCAACTGGTTTCATCGCTCAAAACCCTGTGCTGCAGGCTTATTTGAGTGCTCGCAAAAATCGTAAACAAAACCAAAAGAACCGCCAGCCCAAGCATGGAAAGTTTAGAAGGCCGGCAGCTTTTTACCCTTTGGAAAATTTCCTTAGCATTCAAAATCAGAGCCGTGCAAAGCCATATGAACAGGGCAAGCACCGCATAGTAGCCCCATTCAATATCCCAACGCTTTGCATAACTCTGCGACATTTGCAGAAACAAAAAAGACGCCCCCGCAAATACGGGGACCGCATAAACAAATGATAATATCAGATTCCGAACGTTCACTGCGCATTCAAATAGTAAAGAGCAACCAACTTACCGTCTTGGTGGAGTGCCAAAAGTTGCTTGCCGCTCAAAAGCGTCCCTTTTATCTCGTAAAGGTTATCGCTTTTGTAGCCGGATTCCAATTTATTCCCCTTATCCAAATTCGGAACGAGCAATTTTTCTTTTACGTCTTTTATATCGCATTCATAGTTTTTTGCGACATCGGAAATTATAGGATAAGAAACGGCATCAACCGGCGAAGACACCGAGGTGGTTATTTTGTAAAGAGCCGTGATGTTAGCCGGAACGTCCTTTGGTGCGGGCAACGGCCTGTCTTTCTTTTCCTTCTTCTTCGTTTTGGGGTTCTCCACCTCTTCCGGGAATTTTTCACGCAAAACAAAGGCGTTTCCTTTGCATGTGGGCCGCCAAAGCTCCCAAATGTTCGTTATTTTTTCCGCTTTTGAACCTTCAATAGGGCGGTAAAGCCCCGGTGTCACCTCTAGGCTGTAAATGTAAATGTCCTGTTTTACGGACATATTGTCCTTGCTTATGGTAAATTCCGCTTTTCCTTTTGAGTATTTGCCTTTGCCGGCCTCTATGGTGTATGTACCCGCTCCGACCCCTTCAAAAGAGTACTTTCCGTCCGGCAAGCCGGCGGGTGTTGTCTTTTGTGAAGTAAACGGCGTGCCTTTTATGTACACCGTGGATAATTCAACGGCTTGTCCGGTAAACGGATCTATAACCGTGCCGGATACCGTGGCTTTTTCGCAAGCCGCAAGGGCAAGCATACCGGTAGCGATAAATGGTAAGATTTTTTTCATGGGGATTAATATAGAAATTTTCTACCTTCTTCTCGTGCCCAGCCTGCTGAACATTTTTATAGAGAATATATCTGCCAACATTGTTTATTTGGCCATTCCTTTAATACTTTTAGCCGTAGTTATATCCGCTGTTTACCTAGACAAAAGAAGCGTCCCCGTTATTTTAGTGGCCCTGTTTGCCGGAATCATATTCGGCGGAGACGGACTCAGGTTCTGGGAATTCAGCAACATGGAACTCGCAAACGAGCTTGCAAACCTAGCATTGGTCTTTGTTCTGTTCCACGGCGGATTTTGCACAAAAAAAAATAACCTGAAACTGGTTGCTTTGCCGGCGATAGGCTTGGCTTCGTGGGGAGTTATATTAACGGCAATATTTACTTTTGCGTGTTTGCACTTTATTTTGGGCTGGGATAAAAATCTGTCCCTTTTGCTCTCTGTGATAATATCCTCTACAGACGCGGCTGCAATATTCTCCATTTTAAGAAAACAACCCCTTGGGCACAAGCTCACTTCAACCATAGAAATAGAAAGCGCTGCCAACGACCCTATGGCCATTTTGCTGACAATAGTAGCCGTACAGGCTTTGTCCACAGGCGAGACACTCAGCTTATATGTTTTTGCAAGCGAATTTCTGTGGAAATTCATAGCCGCGCCGATTTTCGGTTTTGTAATAGCAAAAATTGTCGCATGGCTCATAAACAAACTCGCCCCGCAGGAAACCGGATATTACCACATAATACTGCTATGCACGGCTCTGTTCGCATATGGCTTCACCGAAACGCTCAACGCCAGCGGAATGTTAGCTGTGTTCACCGCCGGCATCACATTGGGAAATATGCAATTTGTGCATAAACAAGGTGTTTATAATTTCTCATCTGCCATATCAACTATCTCAAATATTTTGCTCTTTGTGCTTTTGGGGGTTCTGGTTGAACCTCACAACTGGTTTAAGGAAAATCTGTTTTTAAAAGGGATTATGCTTTTCCTTTTTCTCTCTTTTGTTGCAAGGCCGGCGGCGGTATTCCTCGGAACAATCGGAATGCGCATTAAATTCAAAGAGAAACTCTTTATAGCCTGGTCCGGTTTACGCGGTGCCGTTCCCATTGTGCTTGCCACATATCCGGCAGCTTATAACGTGAAAGACGGAATGGAAATTTTCAATCTGGTGTTTTTTGCCGTGTTGCTCTCTTTGATGGTTCAAGGTTCATCGCTCGGCAAGGTTGCAAAACTCTTAAAGCTGTCCACGCCGTCTCGCCCCGAACCGCCTTACAGCCTTGAATTCTTCACAAAGAACAATATGGAATCCGGGCAAAAAATAACGGTTTTCACCATCGACTTGCCTGACCCTGAAGGTTGCGAAGGCCCGTCCATAAAGGATTTAAAATTGCCGGATAACGCCCTTCTGCTAATGATAGCCCGCAGGCAAAAAACGCCGAGCGATGTTTGGTATGTGCTCTCGCCGCGAGGCGATACTGTTTTGCGAGGCTGGGACCAGATAACTATTCTTTCAAAAGTGGAAGATGAGGAAAAGGTGAGAGAGGTGTTGCAGGAAGCATTCTCAAAATTCCGGACTCCAATCCTTTAGGTTTATTCTTTTTGCGGAAAGCCCTCTCTTTTTATTAAAGGAAATCAAAGCCATCGCGTTTGAGTAGTTCAATGCTATGCGGCTGGAATCCGCTCCTTTTTCACTTTTTCCCTTCCAAATAAGAGACTGTATTCGGCTGCTATTTTTGAAAGGCGGCTCGGTTTCGTTTTCGGAATTGAACATTAAAACCCCTACGCTCAAAGGTTCTTCCGTTGCACTGTCTAAAGCCGTTTGCGAACCGAAAAACCTGATTTTATGCCCCTCGTATATCAAATCAAAAAGGTAGTCTTGCGGTTTGCCGTCAAAAAATTTCAATTCCGCAAAAGCATCTTCACCCATAAGCTCCTTGCCAAAAGGCCCAAGCCAATAAAAATTCCCATTGCTATCCAAGGTGGAAAACATATCCGATTTTAGCCGCTCACCCAAGCTATCCCCTACCACCAGTATATTTTTGCCTCTGTACCTAACTGCGCTGCGCTGTTCAAAAGCCAAAAGCGAATCTAACGGCGAAATCCAAATTCTCAGCCCGGTTTTAATATCATTGGAATCGTTGCCGTCATTCGGCAGGGCAACTAACGCGCTTAAGCCGTTTTTATGGGGGACAACCCAAACCGCAAAATCGTTTAAGCGGGTTAAATGGGGCTTAGGCTTGTAAAATCTCCCGTACCAAGTCAATAAACCTATTATTATAATCAGAATCCAAACCCGAATCCAGTGTTTGATTCCTATTTTTTTACTATATTTTTCAGAACGATTCGGATAAAGAAACCCCATTATGAGAAAAATAGCAAAACATATGGCAGTTGCGGCATTCTTTATGCCGCTGGCTTTGGCATTGGCAGGCGACGAAACGCCCACGGATATAGATTCGCTTTTCAGAGGCAAGGAGTTTCAGCTTCCGCCTTTGGATTCCTCTTACAGGGTGAATTATAGCGAGGTGCCGCGGGCAAAAAACCTAGGCAAAGAACAGGAAGATGCCTATACCTTGCAATTTGACGCCATTGCGAATTTTGACGCTGCCCAAGCTCGCAGGGCAAAGCTGCTATCTCAAACCGGCTACAACATACAGATGATTTTTGATGCTCCTTTCTATAAACTCAGAGGCGGATACTTCAAAAAAAAATCGGAGGCCGAGGACAAAGCCAGAGAACTTTCTTTATATAACATATCCGCATTTGCCGTTAAGTTGAAGTAGCGGGGGGCAATGCCGCAGAACTCAGTAAAACTGACGCTTGTTATTCCGTGCTATAATGAAGAACTTTCGTTGAAAGCATGTGTGGAAAAATGTTTGGAACTCAAAAATTCAGGCATAGACCCGGAAATAATAATCGTAGATGATTGCTCAAAAGACAATAGTTTAGCCGTTGCGAGCAAATTGGAGCAAGAACATTCGGAAATCCGGCTTTTGAAACATGAGATAAACAAGGGCAAAGGAGCGGCTTTGCGCACAGGTTTTGCAGAGGCGAAAGGCGATTTTATAGGCATTCAAGATGCGGATTTGGAATACAATCCCCTGCAATACACAGAACTCTTGCAACCTATTTTGGAAAACAAGGCGGATATGGTTTTCGGCAGCCGTTATTTGCGCCCGAGTTCGCATCGTGTTCTCTATTTTTGGCACACCAGCATGAATAAGGCTTTGACCATAGCTTCTAATATGTGCACAAATTTAGACATCACGGATATGGAAACCTGTTACAAACTGTTTCGCCGCGAAACCCTGCTTTCCATACTCCCGATGCTAAAAGAAAACCGTTTTGGCATAGAGCCGGAAATCACGGCGAGAATAGCCCAATCGGGAGCGAGGGTTTATGAATGCGCTATTGATTACCAGCCTCGTTCTTATGAAGAAGGCAAGAAAATAGGTTGGAAAGACGGCGTTAGAGCTTTATATTGCATTTTGCACTATTCCGCAAATACCGCTCCCCTTCCTATGCAGTTGTTGCTTTACTTTTTTATAGGTTTGGTTTCACTGATTGCAAATGTAGCGGTATTTGCCGCATTGCACTCTTTTGACTTGCCCATGATTTACGAATTGAACACAGATGTCATCATCGCTTATATTGTTTCCACGCTTATAAACTATTTGCTCTGCATCGCAATTTTGTTCAGGCATAAAGCGAGATGGAGTTCTACGGGTGAATTCATAATTTATTTAATCGGTGTAATAGTTATGGGTTTTGCGGATTACGGACTTATGTGGGCATTTTCTTCCATGGGTTTGCAACCCGTTCTTTCCAAAACACTCGCCGCAGGTCTAGGCTTTATTTTGAATTTCGCTCTGCGCCGCAACATTGTGTTTAAGGAAAAGGCAAAGGCGGTTGCTAAATAAAGAAGGGCTATGAAATTCGCAACAACTTTTGACGGAAAATTTTTCAAGTTTATTCTTGTCGGAATAATCAATACGCTTGTCGGTTCGGCAATAATGTTTTTGCTTTATAATTTAGCGCATTTTAGCTACTGGATGTCTTCGGCGGCAGGTTACATTGCAGGTAGCATTTTAAGTTTTTTTCTGAATAAATATTTTACATTCGCCGTAAAGGAATGGAGCATCTTTATGGTTATCGCTTTTATTGCAAATATAACTCTTTGTTATTTTATTGCCTATGGAGCCGCAAAGCCCATGATGAACTATTTGCTGCAAGGCGAAACTCAAAATATCCGTGAAAATATCGCTCTTTTCACCGGAATGTGTTTATTCACGGTCCTAAGTTATCTTGGGCAAAGATTTGTTGTGTTCAAAGGGAAAACCGATAAAAATTAATTATTTTCTATAGTAAGTAATGGTTAACTCAATGTTTGGGTATGGGGTATAGGGTATCTTACCTTTACCCACAAATCAAGGGATTTTTAGAAAAAATTGATGAAAAACGTCAACAGTTGTTTGCAAAATGCAGAAAGTCATATTTTTTTCCTCTGAAATCCGTCTAAGTAAATAGAAAACAAAACGGAGGATTTCCA
>LIUH01000197.1 GCA_001462225.1 Fibrobacteria bacterium GUT31
GCCTATTGTAGCTGGCCTGGACATCGCAGGCAGAGGCTCTGACTCAACTGCTCTCTGCATTCGCAAAGGCAAGCAGGTTCTTGGAATGCAAATGGCAAAGACTCCAAACGATGAGAAACTCAAAGAATTTGTCTATGATGCTCATCAGGCATGGAACTTTGATGTCCTTCGCTATGATGCAACTGGCTTTGGCCATTTGCTTACTTTTGACAAACTCCCAGAGCATGTGCTGGTTCAAGGCATTGACTTCGGAGCAGGAGCAGGTGAACGCTTTGTGAACCTGCGCACGCTCATGTATGCTGTGCTTGCCAAGCAATCATGCATTTTCATGAAAGACAACGACTACAAACTCCACCGTGACTCGCTCATGCAAGAGCTTAGAGAAACTAAATACAACCTTGAGACAAGAACCAGAAGACTCTGCCTTATTGACAAGAAGCAAATCAAGGAAAGGCTCAATGGCAGAAGCCCTGACAGAGCAGATGCTCTAGCTCTTGCATTCAGCTACACTCCACAAGTTAAGCCAAAGGCAGTGCTTGCTCCAACTGTCTTTGACAAATGCAAGGGCATACGCAAATAATGGATACTTTATTCAACGCTCCAGTTCCCTACAATGGCGACATAGCAGCTTTGTTCCTCCAGCAAGGGCATTGGCTGAGTGCTTTATTGCTTGTTTTGCTTCCTCTGGTCATCTTGCCAAGCATTCGCTGGATGATCAACAACGCTACCCAAAAGAGCATTCGCATGGCAGAGGACAAAAAGAGAATAGTTGACTTGGAGACAGAAGTAAGAGTGCAGAAGCGTGACCAGCAAATAGCTGACTTGGAAGCTAAATGGGAACTCAAATACACTGCACAGGCAAATGACTTCAAGCTTCAGTTCACTACTCTTTCCCATGCTATCGATGAGATAAACTTGAAAGCTGACGGCCAGAAAGCCATGATGGAGCGTATGTTCGAGAAAATGGACAAGATAATGGAAAGATAGTCATAGAATTGACATAAAAATAGACTCTGCCGGCAAATACGCAGAGTCTATTTAGTTTCTAAGGTAGATCAAAAGATTGGAAATTTAATGCATCTGCATTTTTATCCAAAATACTCCTGCTCCAGCCATTGCAACAGCAATTTCCTCTCTGCGATAGCCTCTTCAAACCCTGCCTTGAAATGCTGAGGCTCGAATTTGCCATACAAATCACTTGTAATGCCCGTGGAACTATGACCCATCTGGTAGCTTACCATTTGCAGGGGCACTTGGGCAAGCAATTTGTTCACGGCGAAGGTATGCCGTAGCCTATGAGCGTGCATTCCCTTGAAATACTTACTTAGAACCAACCTCAACGCATTGGCAGAGGTATTGAAAACATACCCTCGCTCAAACAATTTCCTTACTGTAGGGCATACTGGAATGTTCCTTGCAGCTGCACTTGTCTTGCCTGTTGTCTTGGCATTGCCTACATGAGACCCATGCAGGGTGATTACATTATTGCAGATGCTATCCGGGCGTATTGCCTCCAGTTCTCCTCGCCTGATGCCGGTTATCAAAAAGAGCAATGCCACATCATGGCAGGCCTCCGATCTAATGCGTATAGCATGAAGCAGGCTTCGTTGCTCCATTGCGGTAAGGGGTTCCACCACCTTTTTGTTCAAACCCACTGTAGCCTTAATTCTAACGGTGTCCCAAATGCTGCCATTTTGCAGGTAGCCATGCAGGGCAGAGAACTTGGCTAGTTGCTTCAGGACATCCAGTTCCTTCTTGATGGTGCTCGCACTAGTAATTCCATTGCCGTTGCCGTAGGTTTTCTTAGTTCGCCATGAAATGAACTTATGGGCAGTGTCAGGGGCAAAATCATCCGTGGTTGCCAACTTATGCTCGCCGAAGAAATCAAGCAGAGTCCTTTTGCACTGGCCAAGGACTTTTTCATTGCTACCCTCAGTGACTTTGCCTTTTTGCCATTGCTCCAGCAATTCAGACAAGAGGCAATGCTTCTGCTCTGCCGGGTATAGCAAATTGCAGAGCAAAGCCTGCCTGCCTCGCTCATCAAGCTCAACGTATTGCATCACAATACTTCTAAGCTCCCTGCTTGCTAACTTGTTTCTTTGGCTTGGCGTGAGCATCTTGCAAATGAACTCGTGTGCATTTTTGCAAGCCCTCATGTAAGCTCTTGAATCTTTGGGAATTTGATAAGAAAATTCCCTTACGCCTTTAGACCTATCTCTGATAAGCCCATGTTTCTCTGACAGCATTGCCATAGCAACTCCTTTTCTAAGTGTGTCAGTTCTATGACAGTTGCCACGCAAATCAGATGAATCGAACCTGCGACCCGTGAATTTACTACATTCTATTCCACGGATGATTAGCTCAGTTGGTAGAGCAGCTGACTCTTAATCAGCGGGTCGCAGGTTCGATTCCTGCATCATCCATAGCTACGGCAAAGAGGCTTCGTTAAGAAGCCCGATAGTTCTCGTGTTGAAACCGTCTCCGAGCCTGCGGTGCAAGCCCTTGCAACTCCCGCCACTTCCATCCATTTTATGTCGAAAATACGGCATAGTGGAGCAAAACTGGAGCAGCAAGGAAGAGAGGTAGGGCATACGCCCGGGTGAAATAGATACGCTTAGCAAAGAGGATATAGAAGAGGATAACGGCATTTACATAATTCACGGCACAAAAACGGAAAAGGCAGAAGACCGTTCTATTGACTTATGCCCTACGGTTGTTGAATTAAAAAAGCGTGGGAACATATTTAAAATTACCTTCGCCACTCACGAATATCAGACCATTTTTTTGCCGAGATAAAATCTCCGAAAATAATAGCCGATGAAGACGGTCATATCACCGCCGAGTTCAGCGCGAAAACCTATGCAAAAAGCAATCCTAAAGATTTGCGAATAAACAAGACAAAAATAAAAGAGCAAAAGATAGAGTTGCTTGATTTGCTTGAGAACAGATATTTTGAAGAATTCAGCGTGGATGGCATTCGCCGTGCCAAGCTTGAGAATAGTTCAAGCACAGGTCAAAAGCTGAAAGCATTGCGATTGGATAAAGGCTTAACTCTGAAAGCCCTCTCTGATTTGACCGGCATTGCCAAAAGCACACTGTGCGATTACGAAGCAGGCCGGAAAAACTACGGCAAAAAAGTTGCACCGAAGTTGGCGGCTGTGCTTGGCGTGGGTGTGGGGGAATTGCTTCAGGGGTCTGAGGTTGTTGGTTTGGTTTGATATTTCTGCTTTTTGCTTTTGGGCGTGTTTGGCAATGTAAGTTTCAACAACCCTTTATCTGCAAGCGGTAT
>LIUH01000198.1 GCA_001462225.1 Fibrobacteria bacterium GUT31
ATTAAAATATTAGATTCCCCAAATGGAAATTCGCCGGAAATGGAATATGGAATATAACTCCACTCCTTTGCCGTTTCGCTTATGGACTTGTTCATTTTATTTGAATAAAATACGGAATCTATTTTTGCTATAATTGAATTTTTAGCAGCCGATTCGGAAGCAACCACCAAAAAAAAATCCCCGCCATGCCTAATAAAAGAATAACCGCCATTTAAGTAATTAGCGTAATTTCCAAGGGCGAGCAAAAAATCTTTGTGCTTGGAATATGTGTCCAAATTCTGCAAAAGCCTTTTTGTTTCGCTCAACATATTCCTGAATTTATCCGCTTCTTCCTTGCTCAAATCCTGCTCGCAAAGAATATCGTTCAGCATTTTCTCTAAAAAATAACTATCCCAATCCAAGCGGGCAATGCTGGGATTTTGCATAAAAAAATTAATCGTTTTAAAAACATATTCCCTTGCATCCGCAAATTTTCCCGCTTTTTGCAAATCCAAAAACGTCTTTAAAGCAAGTGCATCTTCGCGTTCCAGCAAATAAAATTCGCTGTTTTTTTCTTCGTTTATTTTCGGATATGCCAAAACTCCGTCTTTAAAAACAAATGCGGATAAAATCCCGGATAATGAATCTTGCAAAAAATTTTCGCTAAAAGAGAATCTTTGCACGTCCTTTACAATCGCTTCCGTCTCTTTTCGAGAGCTTTCAATGATGGCCGCTTTCAAACTTGTTTTTGCACTCTCATATTTTTTTTCAGCCAGCAACTTCTCTTTTCCAATGCTTCTGAAACCTATAATCGCAAGCACAAAAGTGGCAAGCAAAATGCCCGCTAAAAACAATAGCAATCTGAGCGGAACCGCTAAAGAAGCAATTCTGCTAACCATATACCTGCATCCGGAAAATTAAAGAACACAAGCGCACCCAACAAAAGCAATGCGCAAACGCAAAGCTGTGCAAAAAGGAAGTAGGCCGTTAAGCGGAAAAGCAAAGGGTTTTTCACACGCTAAATCACCGGTTGATGGGTCAAAGAAATTGGGGTTCCGATATCTATGCGGCGAGTAGCATTGTAAAGGTCTCTTATTAAGACAGTTGCCCGTTCATTATCGGAATACACCACCAAGCCTCTACCCAAGAGCCTCGGCGGCAAGGCGGGGTCTTTATAGTCCATATCCCAAAAAGCTACTGCGCTACCGGGTACATAGTTTTGATTTTTGCCCTTATCTATCAAAATGTAGGAATACATGCTCGGAACAATGCTCTTATCCATAAAC
Organism: Fibrobacteria bacterium GUT31; assembly: GCA_001462225.1. GTDB lineage: Bacteria > Fibrobacterota > Fibrobacteria > Fibrobacterales > Fibrobacteraceae > Fibrimonas. The sequence continues at coordinate 1,266 of LIUH01000198.1, forward strand.
AAGAGTATCTCGGCCATTTCATCCGACTTAGCCTGCTTAACAGGTTTAAAAGATTTTATATCTATGGTTTTAACTGCCGTTTGCGGGCGAGCCAGAGCTTGTTCTACGGGAAGCGTGGAAAAAGTCTGCACTATTCTGGCACGGGAAAGGGTATCGCCTATTGCGGTCACTTTGGCAAGCGCAGCGAGCTGGCGCAAGTAGTATTCGTCTGAGGTGCCGGTGCTGTTCGGAACGGAGACCTTTCTGTAGCTCCAAAGCTCGGCAATGCTGCCGACTTTTAATTTCGGAAAAGCCTTCTTGCCGAAACCGAGAAGTATTTCGTGCTCCAAAGAGTGGTTAATAGGTTTGTTGGCTTCATCGCTGAACACCCGGAACCAGCCTTTATTGCTTTTATCATCTTTTTTACCCACAGATTCCAATATGGGCATTAGCCTTTGATAGTAGGAATTAAAAGATTTCGGTTTTTCCTGCTTTCTGTATTCTTGGGCAGCTTCCTTATTATAACTGTAATCTTTGGCATTGCCTTTTAAAGCGTTTTCTGAACCTTCGGCAGCCCGTTGTGATCCGTCAACTATTGGACATGGGTCATCGCCCGGAAAACAGATGGAATCACCCGGGTAAATCCAATGGGCATCCTCTATGTGCGGGTTCACTTTCCACAAATCCGGCCAAGAAAAGGGATCCCTCAGATACTCTTCGCTCAAATCCCAAAGGGTATCCCCTTTTTGCACTCTATAAGCAAAAACCAACAGAACGCAAGCACCAATCGCCAAAATAGAATATCTGAAGTTCATAAGAGTAACGTAGAAAATTTACCGGATCGTAACCCTCGGCACGTGCCAAATCTCCTCGTTATACTGCCTTATGGTGCGGTCGGAGCTGAATTCGCCCATACGCGCTACATTCAAAATGGATTTTTGCGTCCAAACCTTTTTATTTGAATAATCACCGGCTATCAAGTTTTGGGTTTCCAAATAAGAAGCAAAATCCGCCAAAAGCAAATACTGGTCCCTGTAAAGCAAACTCTCTACTATGGGCGCAAAAGTGCATTCCGGATAGTTCAATGTCCGAATATAATCCAAAACTTCGCGAATGTCGTTGGACGATTCATAATATTCCCTCGGTTGATAGCCATGCGCAACTATACGCTGAACTTCTTCAACGGTTTTTCCGAATATATATATGTTTTCGCTCCCAACCGCTTCACACATTTCAACGTTGGCCCCATCCAAAGTGCCTATGGTGAGAGCACCGTTAAGGGCAAATTTCATGTTGCCTGTGCCGCTGGCTTCCGTGCCTGCGGTTGAAATTTGCTCGGAGAGGTCTGCAGCCGGAATGATTTTTTCTGCGTAGGAAACCCGGTAGTTTTCAAGGAACAGGAGTTGCAAAACACCTCTTGCCCGCTGCTCCTCGTTGATTCTATCCGCCACAACATTGATCAGCCAAATTATCTGTTTTGCCATCCAATAGCCGGGCGCAGACTTTCCGCCTATTAAAATTGTCCTTGGCTGTACATGCTGCCCTTTCTGAATGCGCTTTAGCAGATAAACAGCATGCATCACGTTGAGAAGCTGCCTTTTGTATTCGTGAATGCGCTTTACCTGAACATCAAAAATGGAATCCGGGTTTATTATTTCTATACCCTGAACGTTCTTTATAACGCTCATCAATTTCTTTTTGTTTTCGGCTTTGGCTTTCATAAAATCCGCTTGGAAGGCCGAGTCGTTTACGTATTTCTCTATTTTGATTATATCGCGCAAGTCGCCAATCCATGAGTCGCCTATTTTTTTGGTTATAGCAACAGACATGGCCGGATTCGCCTTTGCAACCCAGCGGCGCGGAGTAACTCCGTTTGTTTTATTGTTAAAACGCTCAGGCCACAGTTCGTAAAAATCTTTGAACAAATAAATTTTCAAGAGTTCGCTGTGAAGCGCAGCAACGCCGTTGACGCTATGCGAGCCTATAACGGAAAGATATCCCATGCGAACCATTTTTTCGTTGCCCTCCTGAATTATGGACATCCGGGCTACGCGGGCGTTCTCTCCCGGCCATTTTCGCCAAACGGTTTCAAGGAATTTGGCATTGATTTCATAAATTATCTGCAAATGGCGGGGCAGCAATTCTTCAAATAAGCTTACCGACCATTTTTCCAAAGCCTCCGGCATAAGGGTGTGGTTGGTGTATGCGAAAACCTGGGTTGTTATTCCCCAAGCATCCGCCCAAGACAGTTTGTAAATGTCCAAGAGCAAGCGCATAAGTTCGGGAATGGCTATCGCGGGATGAGTATCGTTCAACTGTATTGCAATCTTTTCCGGAAGTTTCAAAAGAAGCTCCCTGCGCTCGCTTTGCTCTAAACTCAAAAGCGTTAAATTCGCCGAAGGGATTTTGTTCGCCTTTGCCAGCTTTTCAATGGCAGTTTGAACATCGCTGCCGCGTTCATAACGCCGGATTATGTCTTGAAGCGAAGCGGAGCAAAGGAAATGCTGCTGCTTTAAGCGGAGTTTTTTGCCGTTCACGGAAGAGTCGTTCGGATACAGCACCTTTGTTATTGATTCCCACTCCTCTATTTTGGAAGCGGCGTCCACATACCTGCCTTCGTTGAAGGTTTCCAAATTGAATCGGTTAGACTGCGCACTCCACAGGCGGAGGGTATTTACCGTATTGTTTTTATAACCCGGAATAGGAGTGTCGTAGGGCATGGCTTCCACGCTCTCCGCGGCATGCCAGTGGTGGTGGGTTTCTCCGTTTTCCGTGTAGATTTCAACATGGCCGCCGAACTGAACCTGCATAACGCCTGCGGTGCGGGCAAACTCCCACGGATTAGGGAAACGCAGCCATTCATCCGGATCTTCCTTTTGCTGGCCGCCCTCAATTTTTTGGTTGAACATTCCGAATTCATAGCGAAGCCCCATACCCATAGCCGGAAGTTCCAAAGAAGCCATTGAATCCAAAAAACATGCCGCTAAACGCCCCAAGCCGCCATTGCCAAGCCCGGCATCTCGTTCCACTTCTATAAGCTCTTCCATGCTAAGCCCAAGTTCGCTAAGAGCGTTGGCTACTTCTTCTTCGGCATCTATGTTCAAAACCGCATTGCCGAGCGAGCGACCCATCAAAAATTCAAGCGATAAGTAATAAACACGCTTTGCATTTTGTTTATAATAAGTCTGCTGCGTTTTTATCCAGCGGTCAATCAGGCGATCGCGAACCGCGTAGGCTATCGCCTGAAATTTTTCGTATTCGGCGGCTTCATAGCTGTCACGTGCAAGCGTGTGGTGCAAATGCATGTTAAAGGAGTCTATAAAAGCCTTTTTTGAGATCTCCAAATCTCCGATCGCAATCATAGATTCTTTGGAAGAAGTTCTCTTTTTTGTTATGGTGCTTTTAGTTGCCATATTTTTCTCCTAAAAATGAACTGAATAAAATGTAGAAAAAAATACGGCAAAGCAGAAAATTCTAGATTTTTTGCAATGGATTTTTTTTTTGAGACATATTCCCAAGTGTTTCTTTCCGAAGGTTTGGGGAAAGAAGCTCCAATGTTCTATGCAAAACGCAGGCACGAGCATTTAAAAAAATTGAACTCTCTGTGCATTTATGCTTCCGTTCAAAATGAGAGTTCAAAGAGAATTTGCCAGAATCCTGAGTTTTTGTACCTCACAGGCATAAACCAGAGCGGTGCTATTTTAGTGCTGGACCCCTTGGCAAAAAACCAAAGCGAGAGAGAAATTTTGTTTTTGCCGGAGAAAAACAGGAAAAAGGAATTTTGGAACGGAATAAGGCTTGGGTTGCCGGCTGCCGACATAAAGCAACTTACCGGTTTTGAAACAATTTTTCCGATAAAAGAATTTAATTCCTGGTTTAAGAAAAGAATTGCAAATTTGAGAAAAAAATATATTTTTTCAAACGAAGTTATACGCCGTAGATTATTGTATTATAAATTGAAAGTTAAAGACGTTTCCAAAATTCATCTTGAACAAAGGGTGGTTTTAGAGCCAGAGAGAATTGTTCTTGCCAAAAAAGCGCAGGAAATTGCAAAAGATGCTTTTTTAAAAATTTTGCAGCGTATTTCCGGTTACAAAAACGAGCGGGTTTTGTCTGCCGAGCTTGAATGTTTTATGCTTGGGCAAACGAGTACCGGGCTTGCCTTTCCCAGCATTGTAGCTGCGGGCAAAAACGCGTGTACTCTTCACTACGTAAAAAAGGATTGCCCTATTGAAAAAGAAAATTTGATTCTTTTGGATTTCGGTTGCCGCTGCAATGCGGTTTGCTGTGATATTTCCCGTACCGTTCCTGCGAGCGGAAAGTTTAATCCTTTGCAAAAGCTGCTTTATAATATCGTTTTGGATACGCAAAAATTCCACGAAAAGAATGTTAGGGCAAATTTGACCTTAAAAAACATCGGCGAAAAGGCTTGGTTTTTTTTGGAGAAAATTTTGAATGAGCGTTTTACCAAGCGCGGCGGAAAGATGAGGCGCAGTTACATTAAAAAGCCACACGGCATTAGCCATTTAATCGGGGATATTGTGCATGAGGGTGCCAAGAATAAGGATTATCTCAAAAAGCCTTTGAAGCCCGGTATGCTCATTTCAAACGAGCCGGGGCTTTACGGGCATTTTGAGCTTGAAATAGACGGCATTCTTTACAGCGAGCACATAGGCATTCGCATAGAGGATGATTTATTAGTCACAGAAAAGGGCTGTGAAAACTTGTCTGCAGGCATTCCCAAGGAAGTCAAGGATATAGAGGGACAACTGCCGCCGCGGCAGTTGTCCCAAAT
>LIUH01000199.1:0-10752 GCA_001462225.1 Fibrobacteria bacterium GUT31
GAATTGCGATCATAGCGCTTAACAACCAAAAAACGCTGATCCTGGGCCTTTTCCGGTTTTTGCTGCAATAAATAAATCTCCACTATAGCTAAATCCGCAAGCGGCGCATCTATATAGGTGGGGTTTGACTCCAGCAAAAAGCCAAAAGCCTGAATAGCCTGGTCCATTCTATCGTGGTCTTTAGCTTTGATACCAATGCGGAAATAGAGAGAATCCTGATATCTAAGTTTTTTTGACCTTATGAATTTATCGGCCACTTTAACACCGTCATCCAAATCGGAAAACGCAGTTGCCATGTAATCCATAGCTTCTACACGCAAATCTTTTATGTATTTGCCTTTATCCGCACCGTCTATGTATTCCCAGAATTTTTGAGCGGCAACTTCGTAATCCGCCTGATTGTAGTAAGATTCCGCCAAGTGGTACATTGCATAGGCAGCTTCTTTTTTGCTACCTACCGTTGCTCCGCCGGAACCTGTAATTTTTTCATAGGCTTTTATTGCATCTGCCCATTTATTGCTGTTATAATAATATTCGCCTATGCGAAGCCATGCGCCCGGAGTTAAAGTATGGTTCGGATATTTTTTAACCAAAGCCAGACGAAGATCCAAAGCCTGCTTCAATTCGCCTTTTGTTTCCAAAATAAAAGAAGCTTGGAAAAGCATGCTCGGCGCACTGGGTCCGTCGGGGAAATACTTAACATAGTCTAAAAATATGGGCAAAGCACCTTCGTGATCAACCTTCGGTGGCTGGCTCGTTTTGGCACACTGCGGATATTTTTTCACATTGTTATCACGGTCTGCGCACCACTGCACGAGTTCTTCGTATTTGCTCTGCTCTCCGGTGAAATTAAATTCTTCCAGTTTGTAAAGCTCCTGGCCCCACTGTTGCAAAATGGTAGCGCAGTTAGCGACTCTCTTCCCTTCGCTTGTGCGACACTTGTTATCGTTGGAAAGACCTTCCCATCTTTTGACGGCAGTTTGAAGATCGCCTGCGCTGGAAACCGTGCTAGTGCGGCAAGTTTGCTCCGCCTTGGCTTTTTGATTTCTGTAATCTTCTACGCATTGGGTATAACCGCTTGCTTTTTTACCCATTTTTACGCATTTATCGTAAAGGGTTTTTGCCTTTTTGGTTTCCGTATCGCAAGCCTTATTAGCTTGCGCAAAGGCAGCACCGGCCAATACCAACGTTCCAAATAAAAGAGTTCTCAACTTCATATTCATTGCTTCCTACAATAAATTAGCTATTTTCCATTACAAGTCTTCCAATTCGTCCAAATCATCCAAATCGCCTAAGCCAGTGCCACCGGGAGTACCGCCTTGTTGCGCTATCTTTGAACCGACAACTGCGCTTGTCAACTTGGCATCACCCAAAACCCTTTGCCTGCTCGCCTCAAAACGATCGCTCTGAATAACCCTTTGCTGGAAATCGGCAAAGTTTTCAATTTCACGGTTAGCCCTTTCAAAATCCGGGCGAAGCGCGGCACGTTTCTGTTCAACTCTCGGGGTCGGCAACTGGCGAGCCAAATCCAACGCTCTTACTTGAACGCTGTCAAAGTTCTCCTTCATGCCATCGTAAGCCATTTTAACACTGTCTTTCTTCGCTTTTGAGATTGTCGGGCTTTCCGATAGTTGTATGGCCTTGTTCAAATTGGCTTCCGCACGCCTCAAATCCCCTTCCAAGTAGTAGCAATAACCTTCAACAAGGTAAGCCTCTGATACTAGGTAAGAATCGGGGCGGTTTCTTATTATCCAAGTGGTAAACGGCTTGGCGTTCTTTGTATCGCGCACCTTCAAAAAGCTCCATGCAAGCGCAAGGGCAGCTTCTTCGTAGAACGGTGAATTTATATTGTTCACCTGACCGTAAAGTTGCGCAGCTTCTGCCAAACCATCCGGCTGGGCAAAGTGAATATGACCCAACTTTATCTTTGCAGCATCTTGCAAATCCTTTTCCGACTGATTTGAGGGTTGCTGGCTCAAAATATCGCTAAAGGCTCCCTTTGCCTCTTCCCATTGCTCCAAACGGCTATATGCTATGCCCATTGTGTAGCGAGCGTAGAAATAGTTGGCATTGCCGGGTAAAATGGAAGCGAGCAACTCAATAGCATCTTTGTTCTGCCCTTGTTCAAATTTTATCTGGCCTGCAATGTAATCAGCATCCGGTTTAACATCGGATTTGGGGAAATTTTGGATTATGAACTGGTATTTTACCATTGCTTCGCCATAACGCCCTTCTTTATAATCTATGTTCATCAACTGGAAATGGTATTTAGGAATTTGGTCGGAATGAGGGTATTTTTTAATAGCCTCTTGGTAAACCTTTTGCGCCGCAAGGTGCATACGCATATTTTCAAAGGATTTTCCTTTGTAGAAGGCTGCTTGGTCAACCAAATGGAATGTGGGATACTTGGTTTGCACTTTGCCGAACGCATAAGAAGCTGCGATAAAATCGCGGTTCAGGTATAGGCGCATTGCAGCACGGTAATCGTTTTCCGGCTCAATCTTCAAGCGGCGGTACCTATCTTCGCCAATGCTCTCTTCGCGGGTATCGCCAAAACGGGCTGTAGCGCGAACATTCCATAAAAATCCGCGGTTCTTTTTCTCAATCAAATCATCATGAGACATTTCAAGGTCTAACCCGAGATAGCGGAAAAGATTCACATCTTTTACATTTATGGTTGCGCCTACAACAGGGTAGCCTTCCTTGGTCAAACGGCCCTTAACTCCAAGGTGCGACGTTATAAAATAGGTAGCAGAAACGCCGAATTCCATCAGCATGCCTTCACCGCCTTCTTCTTCTTTATGGAAAAAATCTATAAAGCTGACTTCTCCTTTGACTTCCAAAGAACGATTAAAACCGCGGTAAAACAATGACAAATTCAGGTTGGTAGGGATTGCATAACCATCCGTAGCATCACCCATAAAGGCAGGTGCCACAAAGCCATAACCTTCGTCGCTGGGATTATCCGCGTCAACATTGGCTATAACCGGTTGCAGAATGTTTTGAAACGCAACGCCTAATTGCACATGCCCGAATTTAGAACTACTTATGGGATTCCAACTCAAACCTATGTCCGAGCCCATAGTGAGTTGTTTATTGTAACCGAATTGATTTACCTGCAAAACAGACAAATCAATACCTACGGCGAGGCTGTGAAACCACGGCCCAGGCAATCGGTAAGCATAACCCAGCATATAGGCATTTTCCGTGTAATCGCCATGAGGATCGTTGGGATCAACCGTAGCTCCGTTCTCAAAGAACGTAAAGCCAAAGGTATGATTGTAACCTAGAGGAAACACAATAGAACCATATTCTTGCATTGCTGCGCCGCTTATGGTGCTAAAGAAACCGCCTGTGATTTCTAATTGATCGTTCTCTGATATGCCGGCAGGATTGACATACATGGAAGTTGTTCCGCCGAACTCGCCAAACCAATCATTCTGCTGATACTTATTCGGGGAATAAGACGGTGACGCTATCACGCTGCCAGCTAAACAAAGCACTAACGCAGTGGAGAGTAATATATGTTTCACTTCTAATTTCTCCTTAGTTATCCGTGCGTTGGAATTCTATGCGGCGGTTTTTTGCTCTTCCCGCTGCGGTTTTATTGGACGCTATCGGCTGGTCTGGCCCTCTGCCTTCATAATCGAGGCGAGATGAACTTATGCCTCGGCTAATCAAAAAGTCCACGACAGCCTTTGCGCGAGCTTCCGAAAGTTTTTGGTTCGCATCTTTCTTACCCTGATCGTCTGTGTGCCCAATTACTCTGAACGTCACCTCAGGATAGGTTTGCATGGTTTCAACAACTACCATAAGATTGCCGAAAGACTCATCCGTAATATCCGCTTTTCCGCTCACGAAATTAACGCCTTCTACCACGAATACCTTCTTTGGCGGTGGTGGCGGTGGTGGCGGTTCCGGCTCAGGTTCAGGCTCCGGCTCGGGAACAAATTCCGGTTCTTCGGGAGTAAATTCCGGTTCCGGTTCCGGAACTACCTGCGGTTCTCCGACTTCGTCTATCACTATTTTTGGGCGTACCACGGAAATGTCTTGTATCAAGCCTATATCCCGGCGGCCCTGCCCTCTTTTCACCATTGGAGATTTAGGCTGCACATAGAAATTAGGATCGAAAATGGAAGGATTGCGGAACATTGGATCTAGAGATACATTTGTTCTGTTAATTTTGATAAAACGGTTGAACGGATAATAGTTTTTGGTTATGTTGTTATACTCCATGCGGGTTTGACCGGAAGCCGGGTCTGCAAAAACTCCGTAGTAGTGGTTCTCCATAAAAATATTGTTTACCGCCACCACATTAGAGGGACCTTTGAGTGCAAGCCCGGAATAACCATTGCGAAGCACCACATTATGCTCAATCTTGGAGTCTAGGGATTTAGCACCCCAAGCTAAAATACCGCTCCATCTGTTTCCGTAAACCACATTGTTCGCTATTTCAGGCAGGGAAATGAACGCAGCTATACCGGTGGCATGATTATCCAAAACAATGTTATCATGTATATAAAGCCCACCCGTGTTCTCGCAGAGAATGCCTTCCAATCCGTTGCGAATGGTGAAATGGGAAATTTCCGATTCGGTCACTCCCATGACGGTTGGCCCATTGCGGCCGCCATCTATTATAGTGGTAAGAGGGTCTTCGCCCTTTAGCACCACACCCATAACCAGGGTCACATTTTCGTTATAAACACCGCGCTTTACCAAAACCGTATCGCCGGCGTCGGCGTTTCCGAGAGCATCGGATATGGTTTTGTAGTCACCGGGAACCCGAATATTCTTGGGACCTTGCCTGGCAGGCGGCCGGCTTACGCTGCTCCTAGTAGGAGCTTCATATTCTTGCTCTTGAGACTCTGAATTATCCGACACGGCGTTTTTGGCTGATTCCACACCGAGGTCTTTTAGCAGATTCGCTATCCCTTTGGGATCCTCAGGCAATTGTTTTACGCAACCTGCGGTTAAACCTACGTCTGTAATTTTGTTATCGGCAGGACACGTGAACTTTGTTTTGCAAAGAGCTTTCACCTTTGCCACCGAAGTTACCAGTTCCTTTGAATCTATGCTTGGCAGATTGGTAATCTCTGTTCTGCATTTATTGGAAACTGCGCTAAAAGCCATTGAAGAAGAGATGGCTATCACCATTGCAACAATTCTCAGGGATCTTATGCTTTTGTTCATCCTTTCTCCTATTTCTCCAACGATAAATGTAGAAATTTCAACATACCTCTTCCTTTTTTGAGCATTGTATTGAATTTCGCAAATCTTGAGACATTTTCTTTATATTCTGCAAATGTTTACGTGCCCGGGTACCGGCCGTTTTATTGCCACGCTCGAATTTGGCGTATTCCGCTTTAAGCAGCTCCAATTCATTCTCAAGATTTTGCAATAAATCCATAAATACTCCAAGTGGTTCTGTTGAAAATACATTTTTTTTTAAAAAATAGCACATTTTTTTTTAAAAAATAGCATTTTTTTGATTTTTTAGCGGTTTTAGGTGGAAAAAAGGGCTTTTTTTAAAATTAGTTGAGGGTTGAAGGTTGAGAGTTGAGAATTTTTCTATATTTTATAAGTTTTATGAGTTCGGCGAATGTAAAATATAGCGAGGCTGTTAAGAGGCTGGAAGAGATTTTGGAAAACATAGATCGTTCTAGCGTTGGCATTGACGAGCTTGCGGATCTGGTAAAAGAGGCCTCAGATTTAATAAAAACCTGCCGAGCCTTGCTCACAAGCTCGGAGCGGAGCGTAAAGGAGTCATTAGACGCCCTGGAACCAAGCTCGCCGACATATTCATAATAATCTTATTATATATGTAAAATTTTGCCCGAGGCGAAAAATTTTTTCAAAATTTTCCGCCTTTTAATTTTTTTTCGCATTTCTTGTTAAAGTTTTGGAGAAATTATGCCTATAATACAGATATGAGGTTCAACCGGCTGTTCCGAAAGGTTCAACCGGCTGATACGGAACGCCAGTGAGTACTGGAGTGGGTTCAGCCACTCAGGATTAAGGATAATCCTGAGGCTAAACTTAACACGGAGGTACTCCATGCAGATAAATCACAACGTTCGCGCAATGGTGACACAACACGCTCTTTACCAAAACAATGGTGCTATGAGCAAGTCACTCGAAAAACTCTCAACTGGCTTAAAAATTAATCGCGCCCAAGACGACGCGGCTGGTTTGGCTATGTCTGAGCAAATGAGAAGCCAAATCAGGGGTCTCGGAAAAGCCAAACAGAATGCTCAAGACGGCATAGCCGCTTTGCAGATTGCTGAAGGCGGCTTGGCGGAAATCACCAACATGGTACAACGCCAAAGAGAACTCGCAGTTCAGGCAGCCAACGATACCCTTACAGCCACAGAAAGGGGATATCTTAACGGCGAATACGAGCAGTTGACCGCTGAGATAAACAGAATCAAAGCGACAACCGACTACAACACCATAAATATGCTTACAGAGTTCGGCAGTACCGTAGGTACTCTGCATGTTGGCCCGAATTCTCAGGGTAGCAACGTTATGAAACCTACATATACAGTAGATGTTGCAGGTGACACTACAGCTATTACCACTCAGAAAGGAGCAGAAGATGCAATTGCGTCACTTGACAAGAACCTTAAAAGCATAAGCTCGATTCGTTCAACTATAGGTGCCTATATTAATCGCTTGGAATACACGATTAATAACATCGCCTCTCTTGAATTCAACACTCAAGACGCAGAGAGCCGCATACGCGATACCAATTTTGCTCAGGAAACAACCAACTTCACCAGGAACCAAATACTGGTGCAGAGTGCGACGAGTATGTTGGCGCAGGCGAATAGCTTGCCGCAGAGCGTGCTTGGATTGCTCGGCTAATTTTCCTGTCTCTCCCCGCCACGGGGGCTTAGGGTCTCCCGCCGCTTGGTAACTTTTTCGTGGTTGATTTAGTTACCCGGCTTTGGCGGGGAGGGGCTTTTGCAACATCTGAATTCTCTCCCCTGCCCACGCCTCAAAGTCTCCGCTTGCTATTTTTTCCCTTGATTGCTCCATTAAATGCAAATAGAAATGCAAATTGTGAATGCTCGCCAGTTGCAAAGCCAAAAGTTCGCCGGAATGGATTAAATGACGCAAATATGCTCGGCTGAAATTTTTGCATGTGTAGCAACTGCAGTTTTCATCGGGGGGAATTTCCTCCTCTTTGTGCCTTGCGGATTTATAATGCAAAATGCCGTTGCTTGTGAATAACATTCCGTTTCTCGCATTTCGAGTTGGCATAACACAATCAAACATATCTATGCCACGCAAAATCAACTCCAGCAAATTCCACGGGGTGCCAACACCCATAATATAACGAGGCTTATCCGGCGGCAAATGCTCCGTGCAGAGATCCGCTATTTTGTACATGACCTCTGCCGGTTCGCCAACCGAAAGACCTCCCAACGCATAACCGTCCGGCTCAATTTCCTTTAACTCCTCAATCGCTTGCAAACGAAGCTCCTCGTGCATTCCGCCTTGAATAATGCCGAAAAATTTTTGCTCATAACCATGCAAAGGCGGATTTTTATAAAGCCATTCCTTTGCGGTTCTTGTCCATAGTTTGGTGTAGTTCAGGGATTTTTGCGCTTCTTCTGCGGTGCTTGGAAAAGGAGTGCATTCGTCAAATGCCATTATTATGTCTGCGCCTATTTCACGCTGTGCTTGCATTACGCTTTCCGGTGAAAAAAAATGCTTGCTTCCGTCTAGGTGGCTGCGAAATTCAACTCCGTTTTCCTTTATTTTGCGAAGTTCTTTTAAGCTCCAAACCTGAAAACCACCGCTATCTGTTAAAACAGGCCCATGCCACCCGCTGAACTTGTGTATGCCACCCATTTTTGCGATTAAAGGCGTGCCGGGGCGTAAGTGCAAATGATAGGTGTTCGCCAAAATTATTTTTGCGCCTATCTCCGATAAATCACGTGGCGAAACAGCTTTTACGCTTGCAGTGGTTCCAACAGGCATAAAAATCGGAGTTGGGATTTCGCCGTGAGCGGTTTTCAAAAGTCCAAGGCGGGCCTTGGATTGGGTAGAAGTTTGTTTCGCTTCCATTTTAATTTAATTACACCTTAAATTTGTTCATCGCCATTCGCAACTGTTCCGCCATTTTAGATAAATCGGTTGCGTTTTGGCTTACCTGAGATGCACCTTGCGCACTCTCTCTGGCTACTTGGCTCATCCCCGCAACATTGCCGTTAACATATTGGGCTCCTTTTGCCGCCTCGCCTGCGTGTCTTGAAACATCGTTGGAACCTTTGGCTACTTCGCTAATAGCGGAAGCTACTCTTTTTGCACCGATGCTCGCCTGCGATACATTGTTCGCTATTTCGTTGCTGGCTTTGGTTTGCTGATCAACGTGGCCTACTATGGCCTCCACGCTCTGGTTTATTTTGGTGATGATGTCGCTCACATCGTTTATCACAGTTACCGCATCACCGGTGCCTTGCTGAATGCCTTCTATGCGGCGGGCAATGTCATCTGCGCTTTGCGCGCTCTGGTTGGCTAGCTCTTTGATTTCACCGGCAACCACCGCAAAACCCTTGCCGGCTTCACCCGCACTCGCTGCTTCTATGGTTGCGTTTAATGCAAGCAAATTCGTTTTGTCGGCTATCTTTTTGATTACGTCTGTCACATGGCCTATTTCTTTAGCTGCTAACCCAAGTGTGTTCATGGCCTTGGTAGCATCACCGGATTTTAACGTTGCCGCTTCTGAAATTTTGCGAGCCTCGCTTGCATTGCCGGATATTTGGCTGATGCTTGCACTCATCTCTTCTACTGCTGCAGCTATGGTGTTCATGTTGGTGCTCATTTGTTCTGCTGCACCGGCCACTTCGTTGGCATTCACGCTCGCTTCTTCTGCACCGCTCGCCATTGCGTTTATGTTAACAGTCATTTGTCCGGTTGTGCTTGCAACATTGTTGCTTTGGTTAACGGTTTCTTCTGCCCCGCTTGCCAACTCCCTGCTAACGGAAGATAATTCAGTGGAAACGGAAGTTAGCGTGTCAACAGTTGTTTTCACCTCGCTTATGGGAACTCTGAGCGCTTCCATAAGTTTGTTGAAATAGCGGGCTAAATCCCCAACCTCGTCTTTGGATTTAACTTTTATGCTTTGAGTGAGGTCGCCTTCGCCCTCTGAAATATCTTTTATGGTCTCCGTCACCTTAACAATGGGTTTAATCACACCGCTCAGAACAATAAACATGATTATTGACGCTACAATTATCGCAATTACCGCAATAATAACGGTGTATCTGGTTATAGCCTTTACGGGAGCCAAAATAATGTTTTCGGTTATAACTACCATTACAGACCAAGTTTTATTGGAATTACCGATGGTGAAAGGGAGAATAAGAAGTTCAACATTTGATTTCAACACGGGCGAATATGTATTTAATGAAAATTCCCGCCCTTCATTGACTGCAGTATTTGCCGCATCAATATGTTTGCCGAATATTGTTTCGGCCTCTTTTAGCTTTTGGCCAACTCGTCCGGGTACCTTGTGCCCCAAAATAAATCCGTCGCTGGAAAAAATTGTCAAAGCGGAAAGTTTTTTATGTTCAGCCAAAGTTTTTTGAACCACGGATTGTACCATAGATATGTCCAAAAGACAGCCAACGCCGCCCACCGTTTCATTAGTGCGGGGATTAATGATGGGAACCATCAATCTCAGCAAAAATACGTCTCTTCCCTCTATTTTTCTGGGAAATGGATTTTCCACTCGATCTTTTTTTGAATCGGAACCGTTGAGATAAGCCATTGATGCGTCAACATCTATAGTAGTGCGGCTCAGTATCTTTCCGCTTTCCCTAGTATAGGTTATGGCATATTGCCCGGTAGGAGTGGAACCCGTCCGGCCTATGTACTGAGCATCTCTGCCGTCAATGGAGTTGGGTTTCCAGACGGTATATAGGTTAATCATATCGGGATTGGCGTCTATTACCCCTTGCAGTATATCATCATAGCGGTCTCGCCGGGTTTCCGCAGGCAAATTTTCGTATTTAGCCATTATATCCGCAATTGTGTGCAGTATCTGCAAGTGCTCGTTTTCCTGCCCTTCCCAAAATGTGGCCTGCTCTTCGGCTATATACCTGATGTTCTCAATGCTAAGGTCGCGGCTTATGTCCGACATTTCGTGAACCAATAGCATTGCAATTCCGGTCAATACAATCGCCATAATAGCAATCATCAACACGCTTAATTTGAATTTGAGTTTCATAGCTTGGTCTCCTTAAAATTATCTTCTTAAAAATATTAATATAACTTTTTTTTTAAAAAAAGTAACATTTTTGTAACATTTTTTATTATATTATGCAATAAATAACCAAAAAGGGGAATTTTATGAAAAAAGTTCTTGTTGCAGCCCTTATTTGCACTGCATCCGCTTTCGCCGATTGGCATCAATTTCCGGTAATCAAAGAAGGCATGGGTGAGGCAAAAGTTGCCATATATCAACTTCGTCAAGGAAATACCGGTCAAGGACCGGGTATGGATTACTTTAGATTGCGCTATAGCCCTGTTGCAAATTTGGAATTATTGTCCGAGGCATCTCTGAGGCCTGGTCCTCAAGGCACGGGTGCCAACCACACTCTGGGAGCACGTTATCAAATTATCTCTGGTTTAAGCGCAGGCGTGAATATTGGCGTTCCTATTCCGAACACAAACTGGAACTTTACCCCGCACCTCCAGTTTTCAACACCCATAGCAAACTTTCTCAATTGGGGTAACTTTGCC
>LIUH01000199.1:10909-11100 GCA_001462225.1 Fibrobacteria bacterium GUT31
GCCAGAGTGACCATAAACACCGAAGATGCCGATGATTATACAAGAGGCATGGACTTTAGAGCAGGCACGGAATTTGATTTTAAAGTCGGCGAGAAGAGCATACTTTGGGCAGGTTTTGATGTTAGCAAGGGTTTAACAAAATCCGAGCGTGACGGCGAAGAGATTTCCCGGAAAGGGCAAAGCAGAGGTCT
>LIUH01000200.1:0-2827 GCA_001462225.1 Fibrobacteria bacterium GUT31
AGCCCAAATGTTTGCCGTTGACCCATTATCCGCCCAATATTTCATGGCAAAAGCCAACGCCGAACATAAATCAACTATGGAAATTATCGGCGAAATGGTTAGGGAAAAGATCGCCGTTGCTCTCTAAATCTATCCCCTCTTTTCCAACATCGTCAGCTTTAGGAATTTTTATCAACGAATNNNACGAATTATCACGAATAATATACCAAATTTTAGGTCTTCATTCGTATTCATTCGCGTCGTACCGAAGGTACGCATTCGTTGACTCTTTTCTTAAGTGTGATGTTATGACAGAGTAGCCTTTCCGGCAAAAACCTATTGACCCGTAAGCCCGGCGGATGCCGGGCAGTTAATCCATACCTTAAAAGAGCCAAGTCCAGAATGGACTTGACATTTTCTACAAAAAAAGGCAAAATACTACCATGAGCATGAATACAGCCCTGATAAGGCAAGGCGAAGGAAAACCAACGCCTCTTTCTAAGGTGAATTCTGAATCTCTCTCTCTCTCTNNNTCTCTCTCTCTCTCTCCTTTATAGAAGAAACTTGTCAATTTTGCCCCTACACCTTTTTTTATGGGATAGGTCTGCCCAAATGAAAACGTTGATACCTCATTTACGGATATTTCCAAATAACAAAGAAGATTTTTACCACGGAGGAAAACATGAAAAGCAGAGTTAAGCTAATCGGAATTATCGCCCTTGTAGCGGTAATGGCATTTGCCCTTGTTTTTACCACATGTAGTGATGACAGCGGTGACGACGACGACAACAGCAACAACAACGATAACGGTAACAACAATGGCGGAACCGCCACGGTTTATGTAATGGGTGGTTATTGGGACAGCAATGGGAATGAAACAGTCTGTTACTGGAAAGACGGAACAATAACAAACCTGAGCTTACCGCCAGGAACCAGGAATGCCGTCGAAGCTACTACCGGCATCGCCATTCAGGGAAACAATGTCTATGTATCGGGTGGTTATATAAACAGCAATGGGTATAGAACAGCCTGTTACTGGGTGAACGGAACAAGAACAGATTTGAGTGTACCGGACGAAATCAAGGATTTTTTTGATACCACCGAAACCACCGGTATCGCCGTTCAGGGAAACAATGTCTATGTATCGGGCTTAATCGACGATGGTTTACCCTGTTACTGGGTAAACGGAACCTGTTACTGGGCAAACGAAACAGAAACAGGCCCATACCTGAGTTTACCAGATAGATTCGAGTATGCCGAAGCCACCGGCATCGCCATTCAGGGAAACAATGTCTATGTATCCGGCTATTATGTGGACAGCAATGGGAATGAAACAGGCTGTTACTGGAAAGACAGAACAAGAACAGACCTGAGCGTACCACCCGGATACCATGGGAGTGCTATAGGAGGCATAGCCGTTCAGGGAAACAATGTCTATTTATATGGCGTTTATTGGGACTTCAATTACAACAATCGCATATTCTGTTACTGGGTAAACGGAACAAGAACAGACCTGAGCGGAAACAGTGGCGAAGTCTGCGACATAGCCGTTCAGGGAAACAATGTCTATTTATCTGGCGTTTATTGGGACGGCTATGATGTTAAAGCCTGTTACTGGATAAACGGAACAAGAACAGACCTGAGCAAACCATCTAATACACAACTATTTGAGTTAGATATAAAAATCGCCGTCTATGACGGTAAGGTCTATGTAAACGGCGCTTATTGTGACAGCAACGATCAAAATATTATACCCTGTTACTGGGTAGATGGCATAAGAACAGACCTGCCCGTACCGGCCGGAGCCATTGGTGCTGCCACTACCGGTATAGCAGTTGTGGCGCAGTAGGACGCGCGCCACGTCATATTTAGGTACGGGGACATTCATCTTTGATGATTGTCCCCTAAAATGTGTCAAAATGACCCAAAATTGGAGATATTTGATGTATTTTCGGATGATTTTCTTCCAGCGTTCCAAGAATTTCTTCCAACAATTCAAGATTTTCTTCCAACGTTCCAAGAATATCTTCCAGTGTTCAATGAATTTCTTCCAACGTTTCAACAAGTTCTTCCAGCCAATCATTTATGATTGGTAAAGTTCGGGAAATTTTCCCCGGCTGAATACAAAGTATTCAGCGCTAAACAATAATTTAGCTTAATATAGGAGTAAAAAAGCTATGAGTAAGAAGAAAGGAATACCAACAAAACAAAAGAAAAAGACAACAACACCTAGGACAAAGGCAGCAGCGCCGAAACAAAGTCAAGCGAAGGGCGCCGCAACCATGATGAAGCAGAATGTTTCATCTACGGAGGAGAAAGCCGGTTCTAAACTTGAGCAGCGCGACCTGATTATTCAGTCGTTTACAAACAGGTTGAGATTAATAATCGATGATTTCAATGAAGAGATGGAGATTACCAGCAACCTGACCGGAACGGAACGGCTGCGCCTCGTAAGTGCGCGCGTGCGGAATAACGGCTTCATCGACAAGGCTTTTGACATTGCGAAAGACAATCCGTCGTTTATGCCACCTCACTTCGATTTGTCCCTTTTGAATTGGAAGATGGGCAATTTTCAGGACCTGCGCCAGCTTATGGCTGAAGTGGAATCGCTCTTGCGCTCCGTACATGACGCTTTTATCATACAGGCGGACGACTGTTTCAAAGATGCGAGCCGCATTTACGGGAGTTTGCGCGAGCAGACGCGTGGGAGAGTTCCCGGCGCGGCTGCGTTGTTTGACCTTCTTGAAATCTACTTCAAACGCCGTCCGCGTCCCGGCGCCGAACCCACGGAGAAGCAGCTGGAACATGATATTCATGGCCTGCTTCACGGCACGAAGGACGGCGAAAT
>LIUH01000200.1:2970-4099 GCA_001462225.1 Fibrobacteria bacterium GUT31
CGAAATCGTTATTCGCAACGAGTCCCCCCGCGCCACACGAGGCGTTCACGAAGTCATCGACAGCGTCCGCAAAGGAAGGACAGCGATTAAAGAAACGGTACAAGAGAAAAGTGAAGAATGAAAAAAGAAGAAAAGGTGACAGTCACTTTTTTTAACCACGAACAGACACGAACTCGTACCTACGGTACGCACACGAACAAAATATCGGAGTAAAGGTTCGTGTGGTTTGTTTGGTTCGTGGTAAAATTTCCTAAAATGATGTACTATTACGCATGGAAAAAAATTGCGTCGGCGCAAAGTGCGGATTTGTCGCTCTTGTCGGCCGCCCTTCCGTGGGTAAATCAACTCTCCTTAACAAAATGTGCGGCGAAAAAGTAGCCATTGTGAGCAGCGTTCCGCAGACCACGCGAAACGCGATACGGGGCATTGTTAACCGCGAGCAGGGACAGCTTGTCTTTGTGGATACTCCGGGCAGACATGCCTCGCAAAAAAAAATGAACAAAAAACTGATGGAAGTTTCCGAGCGCGTGTTGGCAGACTGCGATCTTGTTCTCTATGTTTTGGACGCGACACGCGCTCCGGGGCCTGAGGAAGAGGAAGTCGCGTCCTTGCTTGAGCCGCTGGCGGAAAAGATCGTAGCCGCCGTAAATAAGATGGACTCATCCGGCGCGGACTTTAACCGCGCAAGGGATTTTGTCTCTTTGCGTTTTCCTTCTCCCCAGCGCTGCTTCGCGATTTCCGCAAATACGGGGCAGGGTGTTGACGAGCTTCTTGCCGCCTTGTACGCGCTTGCGCCGGAAGGAGAAGCGCTTTACGGAGAAGACTACTACACCGATCAGGAAACCGGCTTTCGCATCGCGGAAATTATCCGCGAAAAGGCAATCAACCGCCTGCGTCAGGAATTGCCGCACTCCCTGTATGTGGACATTGCGGACATGGAGTTTAAGGAATCCAAACTTTGGGTAAGGGCCTTTATCATCGTCGAACGCGAATCGCAAAAGGGCATGGTTGTGGGAAAGGGCGGCGAAATGATCAAAGAAATCCGTCTTGCCGCCTTAAAAGATTTAAAGCGTATCTTCGACTGGAAAATCGATCTTGATTTACGGGTAAAGACCGGAAAAGACTGGCG
>LIUH01000200.1:4250-7713 GCA_001462225.1 Fibrobacteria bacterium GUT31
ACCGGAAAAGACTGGCGGCACAATGACAACACCCTGCGGCGGATTATCGGGCGTTAGAAAAAGTTGCCGTTGCTCTATAAAATCCTCTCACCTATGAAGAAGACTAGGCATCGCCCTTTTTCCGTAAAAATCTCGCAAAAAAGGTGATTGAAATGCCAACTAATAAAAGAGCTATGGCAAATAATAATTGTAAGTACATTATTTCCTCCTCAAATCCAATTTTGGATTATTTCTATAATTGCTAAAACACTAACAATTGTAACAACATTACCGATTATTTCCAATATTCTAAGCAACTTATTTTCTGGCTTTTTCATAATGCCAATCATTTCATCAAGTTTTTGGTTAATTCTTTCAAGCTGTTCATTTGTCTTTTCCATACATTTATTTTACCATAGCATAAACAGGCAACGCAACACATCCAAAAGGGCATTTTTCCCATTTCCCACATTGACAATCCCCCAAAAATCCCCCCTCACCCAGTTGACTTTTTTTCCTTCATTGTGATAAATTAAGGCAATGAACAGCAATTACTGCCCTTGCGTCAAAACAGAAGACAATTTCGCAGGTAAATTCAAATTCTCTCTCTCTCCTTTATAGAAGAAACTTGTCAATTTTACCCCTACACCTTTTTTCAGGGGATAGGTCTGCCCAAATGAACGCGCCCATGTTGCCTCATTCACGGGTATTTCCAAATAATAAAGAAGAATTTTACCACGGAGTTAAACAGAGTGTCACACGGAGGCGCACGGAGAAGAAACTAATGAAATCTCTCCGTGCAACTCCGTGGATCACTCAGTGCCACTCCGTGGTTAATAAATTAAAGGAGGATTGTATGAAAAAGACAATCAAACTGTTCGGGATTACCGCCCTTGTAGCGGTAATCGGGTTTACAATGATCACCTGCGACAATGGCACAGGCGGCAAAAGCACCATCACCACCAAACCAGTTCCGCAGACGGTAGAGTATTCCGGCACAGGGGATGACGGTTCAACCTATACGTTGAAAATTACCGAAAATACTGCGCGCTATGCGGCCCAAGTTGGGGACAGCTATGAATTAACAGTAACATCAGGCAGTTCAACGAAAAAAAGCAGCGGCACGGTAACGGCAATAGGAAACACACTGGAACTTACGCCGTCCGGGGGGACTCCAGACGACACATTTACTATAGCAGTAACTACAACAGGCGGCATTACCGCAGTGACTGGAAAAATTACCTTTGATGATGGAACCAAGTCAGAAAAAGAGAAGGTAGAAGTTACGCCTACACCCGGCAGCAGCGGTACACCTGACGTTGAAGCGGCCAAACTGACGATTTCCAACGAGCAGGTTTATCTGGAGAGAGATAATTACGGCCATGATACTGCTACTTGGCAGACTTTCAACGGCAACAAGAAAGTATACGGTTTCTGTCTTTACTTGGATAATGGAGAAGAATCATATTACAGCATCGGCGAAAGCGGTAGTATAACAAACGGAAAACTTTCGTTTGAAATTGGAACACCGAGCAAACTTGAAAGTATTGATAAACTTCTTGGATATTATATATTTGGCCCTGATGCCACTGCAAGCGACCCGAGTGCTAAATTAGCGTGTTTAGCCCTTTCAACTGATTCTGATCCTTCTAAAATTAGCACTTTTTTGTCTAAAGAGTACGACAGTTATACAGATAGCGGTACAGACTATTCTTCAACTTATGTTAGGGTGGAATTTATATATGTTGACAAGGACGTTACCATAGCCGCACCTGAGTACACTGAAACCTTCACCGGAACCTTCACCGATGATTGGGGTTATGAATATACATATAATCTGACAACTGCCATCAATGCCTTTAGTCTTACGTTAAAAGCTGGCTGGAACACGTTGTGTGTCAAGGAAGAAAATTCAGAAACTATAACAGAAATTTGGGATGATGATATTAATGAGTGGATTCAAACCCAAGCCAATACCTTCACCCCAACTTTTACCCTGGACAACCCCGATTCCACTAAATGGATGCTATTTGAATTGGAAAGGTAACGCGGAGTGTCAGGCACGAATTTTACCTTACTAATAGGCAAGAATTTGTTACCAACAAGCAACAAATTCTTGCTTCGCGCCAACAATTTGTTGCTTCGGGACAAAAAAATCTTGCTCTCGAAGCAACAGATTCTTGCTCTTGAGCAACAAAATCTTGCTATGAGGCAACAATTTTTTGCTTCACAGCAGAAATTTCTTGGTTGTGGAGCAGCAAATTCTTGGCTCCAGGTAAGAAAAACTTGCTCTTAGGCAGCAGTTACTTGCTTCGAAGCAACATAATATAAGGGGAGTTAAATATGGCAAAGCAAACGGCCAACACAAAAAAGAAAGCTGACTTTCCTGCTTCTAAAGCAGGAAAGAAATCTGCGTCGAAAGCGGCGGCGAAAAAATCAACAGCTAAGGCATCGGGTAAAACGGCTGCCTCTAAAGTGGCTTCGGCAAAAAATCTTCAAAGCGTTCAAAATGCAATCACTTACATTACAGGGCTCATGAATGATTTTATCAATTCAGAAAATATCGACAACACGCTTAACGGTACGCAGCGACTGCGGCTTTTTGGCGCCGGCGTGCGCAATTACGGCTTTATTGAAAAGTCGTGGGACATCGTACGCGACAATCCTGATTTCAGGCCGCCGCTTTTTAACGCCGCGCAAATGGGTGAAAACATTCTGGAATTTGACGAATACAGGCAGCTTTACTTCTTGCTGGAAAAGTTTTTAGCCGCTGTCAACGAGGCAATGCTTATCAGGAGCGACGTGCTGTTCAGAGAAGCGTTACGTGTTTACGGCAACCTGCGTGAGCTGTCAAGAGCAAGAGTTCCTGGCGCCGAGCCATTGTACCGCGCGCTTCTGCAATTCTTCCGCCGCCGCCGTACCGCCGAAATGGTAGATGTTGAGCCGTCTATCAAACAGCTTGAAAAGGATTTCAACAAGTTGATACATGGCCACGCTGACGGCGAAATCGTTATCAAAAACGAAAAACCGCATCTTGTCGGCGGCACTCGTAAAGTAATTGACGATGTTCACAAGGGCAGAGCAGCGGTTAAAGAGACGGCGGAAGCGGAGATTGATGAATGAAAGAACAAGAATTTAACCACGAACATCACGAACCAACACGAACAACAAGAAATCTGCGGAGTAAAAGTTCGTATAGTTTGTGGTAAAAAATTCTTTTCTACTTTCTCCGTGCTACTCCGTGCCTGACTCCGTGAAACTCCGTGGTAAAATTCTTCTTTCTTAATTTTTCATTTTTATTTTGTCAAAGCTTTCTTCTGCTTCCTTGCCTCTGGTGGCGAATCCTTTGCGGCCTGCGTCAATATTTAATGTCGCATCTGCAATTTTACTTATTAAGCCAGTCGCGTCCAAATTCAGCCTCCGCTTCCGATAAATCCCATCCGCCTTGTATGAGAAAATCCGCGCCCATTTTATCTTTCATAAC
>LIUH01000200.1:7822-8601 GCA_001462225.1 Fibrobacteria bacterium GUT31
TCTTTCATAACCTTCGCTATATACGGGGGCATGGGGATTTTCCTTATAAGGCGTGTATAACCTTCTTCATCTCCGGCTTGCCTTAAAGCTGCTGCTTTGACTCCTATGTCAAGTTTTTCATCAAGTGTCATGGTTTGGTGTTGGGGCATATAATCTCTCCTTAATCTACAGTATAGCAGTCTATGAGAATTTTCGGCAAGCGGCTTTTTTTACCGCCGAAACGTTAAAAACCTGTCTATCTCCGCCATAAGATCATCGAAAGTATCGACACACTTTATATCCGCGCAGTCTTCTCTTATTCCCTGCGGCGCACGGAAAAGACAACCGCCGTCAGCTTCGCGTATCATCGCAAGATCGTTAAACGAATCCCCTGCCGCGAAAACGCGCAGATTGATCGACTTAAAGGCTTTTACCGCTTCTTTCTTGCCGTTTTGCTGCCGCAGGGTGTACCCAATAACCGAACCGTCGTCCGCGATTTTCAGCGAATTGCAAAAAAGAACAGGCCATGAAAGTTTTGCCATGAGCGGCTTTGCGAATTGCTCAAAAGTATCGGAAAGAATAACAAGCTGCGTTCTTTCGCGTAACGCTGTGGCAAATTCAGCTGCGCCCGGCAGGGGATCCATGCCGGAAATAACACGCTGAATATCGGGAAGTTTCAGATTGTTCTTTTTCAAAAGGTCAAGGCGGAAACGCATCAGTTTATCATAATCAGGCTCGTCCCTTGTAGTCCGGCGCAGTTCGGGGATTCCGACAGCTTCGGAAAACGCGATCCAGATTTC
>LIUH01000201.1:0-4758 GCA_001462225.1 Fibrobacteria bacterium GUT31
TATAGCCGCTTAGTTGAGAGTGAAAAATTGAGAGTTGAGAGTTTTTTTGTCCCCAAATGCAATGTGCCGCAGAGCCTGTGTGAGAGGGTCTGGTGAGGGGTGTTATTTTGCAAAAAGGCAACATTTCAGGGTAATATAGAAATATTTCGCCGTAAAATACGGAAAATCGGGGAAATAAGTATACCCGCAGGCTTGGTAAAGTATTTGTAGAAGGGCGTTTTTAATGAAATGCGGGAAATCCTGTTAATCGGGGGTATCGGGGTTCAGACAATCTGCCTGAACTTGTCCGAAACTTTCAAAAACAAATCCACTAACACAGGGTCAAAATGCGTTCCTTTGCCGTCGGAAATAATTTTAACCGCTGTTTCGTGCGGGAATGCGTTTTTGTACGGTCTGTAGGAAACTAGGGCATCGTAAACATCTACTATTGCCATTATGCGTCCCAGCAATGGTATTTCTTTTCCTTTGAGCCGTTGCGGATAACCTGTGCCGTTCCATTTTTCATGATGGCTTGCGGCAAAGATTTTTGCATATTTCAGAAAATCGCTTTCCTTTTCCATCGTCTCTATTTTCTCAATTATTTGCTCCCCTAAAGCGGAGTGTTGCTGCATTTCCTTAAATTCCGCCTCATTAAATCTGCCGGGTTTTTTGAGTATATCATCACTGATGGATATTTTTCCCACATCATGGAGCTGGCATGACTGAAGCAGCAGATCCAAATCCCAGTCCTTTGTTTCTTCTTGGTAAATGCCGCTTCTTTCCATCTCCTCCAATAAAATTTTTGCTCCTCTCTGAGTGCGTTCAATATGACCGCCGGTAATATCGTCACGGCGGTTCAGCATTTCCGCCATTGTTTTCAACAAGGTATCATGCAACTCTGTAATTCTTTGCGTTTTCTCCTCAACCTTTTTTTGCAAATTGAAGAAAAGTATCAGCAGCAACGCTCCGGTGATAAGGGAAATAGCACCGATAATTATCAGCATAATTTTTTCCAACATTATCGCATTATGGAGATTGGTTCCATTAAAATCGCAGCCCGCTATTCCAACAATTTTTCCGGCGGAACTCACAATAGGGGTATATATGCTAACTAACCAGCCCCACCTATCTTGATATTCCAAATCGCCGACTTCCGTTTTTCCGGATTGCAACACCCTATTAAAGGCTTCGTTATAATTCTTGGTATCTTCCGTGTCCCCCAGTGCGGAAAAACGTGCGGTGTCATCCGGCGTTGAGCTACCGTCAATGATGAAGTGCCAGATACTCCCATTTGCCGGAGCCATGGTGTATAGATATTCGCTGCCTGAAAATTCTTTTAGCTGAAAAAGTTTAACTCTGGTTTCTTCATAAAACGGGTCGTCTTTATCCAACGAAAGCGCAAGGGTTTCAAACGAATCTCCGTCAACCAAGGAGGCCGCTTTTTCCACGGTGAAAATGCCCGCTGTGGAAAAGGTTTCCATCACGGCTTTTGACATTTGCTGTATTCCTATTATAGCCGATACCCCAATGGATACGATAATAAACAACGTAAAAAGCCCAAGGAACTGGTACCTTATAGGATTTTGTGTTTTCATAAATCTCCTCCCTTTTTTTGAATATAGTAAAAAAATCACTTTTTTTTGACTTTTTATCATTCTTTTGTAAAAAAAAACTATATTTAAAATATGCATAGATTTCTTCCTTTTGCCCTGCTAATCTCCCTCTCCTTGCAAAATGTCTTCGCCCAAGGAGCTTTCACCTCTGAGCAGTATAAAAAAGCACTTTGGATGGTAACTCGCTTTTATGGTGGGCAACGGTCGGGCATTGGACCTAACTGGCTCATAATGGAACATCCTAACCCTCTATATAGAACCAGTTTCACCGGAGATGCCGACAATGGGCACAACCTTGAAGGTGGGTGGTTTGACTGCGGCGACCACGTGACATTCGGGCAAACTTTCTTTTTCTCTACCTATATGCTGGCTTTGGCGTATGATATGTTCCCGGAAGGTTTTCATGACTTGTATAACGGAAAAGATTACAGCGACTATGTAGAATCCAAAGACTGGAGTATTGAGGGTGGTACACCCAATGGCATTCCCGATTTACTAGAGGAACTTAAATATGCTACCGACTGGATAATTAAGGCTACGCCGAATGCGAATACTTTTTATTATGAAAAAGGGAACGGCGATAAAGACCACAGAACTTGGGTTACCGCCGGCAAGATGACTACACAATCGGTTGATGAAGGTGGTGAACCTCGTGATATAGTTAAAAACCCCAACGATGGGGTAATGGCCTCCTTCGCCGCGGCGACTCTTGCCATAATGTCGAAGATTTACCGCAAGTACGATTCGGATTACGCCGACCTCTGCTTAGAACATGCGAGAAATGCTTACGCTTATGCAAATAGCAACAAAAATAATTCCGTTGGTGCTGCCTCAGGAGGTTTCTACGGTGCACACAAAGATCCGCAGACAGTGTTTGTGACAGCGGCATCGGAAATGTATTTGGCAACAAAAGACAACGCATACAAAAACGCTATCGATAACAGTCAGGTTAAAAGCAGTTGGCACGTCCTTGATTACTCAAACTCACACGACCTTGCTGTCTATGCGGCGGCAAGAGCGGTTGAGACAGACAGAGCCGCACACCTTGGACTAATGTTTGACGAGTTCGTAAGCAAGTACACTAACCCATCAAATATCAATAGCGAAAAGATAACGACCCTCGGCGGCGACTGGGGCCAGTTGCGCTACACGGGTAACACTGCATTCGTAGTAGCACTCTACTCTTTGGCAACGAATACAAACCAGTATGACCAGTTCATATACAACCAGATAAACTATGTTCTCGGTGAGAACAACGCCAAACAATCCTTTGTAGTCGGCTTTTGTGAAGGTTGCAATAAAGAACCCAGGCTTCCTCATCACAGAAACGTTTTTCTCAGGGACGACAATCCGGATGATAACGAAAAAGCAAATATGACCATACCTATTAGAAATAAATACTTCGGGCAACTGATGGGAGGAACACGCGAATCCGGTAATTATACGGAAAGCGTGACCGATTACAGAACTACCGAGGGTGGCATAGACTACAATGCCGGTCTCCTCGGCGCACTCGCCTACATAGTATCCAAGACGGCCCCGGCAGACACGAGCAAGTTCGGTGCCACACCCATAAAACCCGTACCAAACAAAATCAATCCTCAAAATTCCGTTATACGCTTTACGGGAACTTATGTATTTCCCGCCCAAAACAAAAGTTTCACCGTGAAAATAGTCAATTTAAAAGGCGATGTTATTTCAGTTATTAAAAGCAACGGACAAGCGGTCAAATTTGTTCCGCAAAATATGGGAGTTTATTTTGCTTTCTCCCCTTGACAAACTTTTTAAAATTTTCTATATTTGCTTTTAATGCTAATCTTGAACAACATAACGCTTCTCGTCAGGTCTCTTTATGCTGACTTTATGGGGCGTTGTGTTTTAGAATCTCTACACCCTCCAAGTAGATAGTAGTCCAGCGCATTAATACATTTTCTTATTACGCCTGCAAAAGGCGTCGTTTAAATCTTTCAATAAAAACCGTGCCATGGTGGCGCAAATCTCACCAAGCCTTATTTTCTCACGGGTTTGGCAGGGTAAACCAGTGGGAAAAGGAGTGGATCACCTCATGAAGGATCAGATCAAAAAAAATATCTCGGAAATGACACGCCGAGATGGAGTGCGAGACCGAATGAAATTCGCTGCCACTGCGGAACCCGAAGAGCTTTTCCGCGAATTGGGAACCACGCCGGAAGGCCTGAACGAGACGCTTGTGGAGAAGTCTCGTAATAATTTCGGCAACAATAAAGTCTCTCACGGCAAAAAAAGGTCATTGTCGCAACGCTTGGCAAAAGCCTTTATCAATCCGTTTACCGCTATCTTATTCTGTTTGGCTACTATATCGTCTATCACCGATATTATTATGCCTATTACGGAACATGACGAGTGGGAGATGGAATATAAAAAGTGGGAAGCTGGTCCGAAGATAGAAGCGGAGGAACCGGAGGAACCGGAAGCGGACCCGTTGGCGGTTATTATCATTTCTACAATGGTGATGATTTCCGGTCTTTTGCGGTTTGTGCAGGAAACGAGAAGCGGCAATGCCGCTGAAAACCTGCTCAAGATGATAAAGACAACTACCAACGTGCGGCGAAAGGAAACCGGAAGCCAAGAAATTCCGCTTGAAGATGTGGTCGTGGGCGATATTGTGCATTTATCGGCAGGAGATATGGTGCCGGCCGATATGCGGATAATTCAAGCCAAAGACTTGTTCATAAGCCAATCAGCGCTCACAGGCGAAAGTTTAGCCGTTGAAAAAACTCCTAAAGCCGTAAAAATCATTTCCGATTTCGGCTCTTTGACCGAAACCCCCAACCTTGCGTTTATGGGTTCCAATGTGATAAGCGGCAGTGCAACAGGCACTGTTATAGTCACAGGCAATGGTACCGTTTTCGGTGAAATGGCGAAAAGCGTAAACGTCAAACCGGTGAAAACCAGTTTTGAAAAAGGTGTTAACTCGGTTTCGTGGGTATTGATACGTTTCATGTTCGTCATGGTTCCCATAGTTCTGTTCATCAATGGGTTCACAAAGGGCGATTGGTGGGAAGCGGCGTTGTTTGCCCTGTCGATAGCGGTTGGGCTTACGCCGGAAATGCTCCCGATGATAGTTACAACCTGCCTTGCCAAAGGCGCGGTGGCAATGTCTCGGAAAAAGACCATCATCAAAAAC
>LIUH01000201.1:4950-5798 GCA_001462225.1 Fibrobacteria bacterium GUT31
TTATGCACCGATAAAACAGGGACACTAACGCAGGATAAAGTAGTTTTGATGTACCACTTAGACATCCAAGGAGCAGAGAATACACGGGTGCTACGCCATGCCTTCCTCAACAGTCACCATCAGACCGGACTTAAAAACCTGATGGATGTTGCTATCATCAGCAAAGTGCAGGAAGAACGAGAGAATGTAGAGGAATTGCGCGGACTGGATGATAGATACACCAAAGTTGATGAAATTCCATTTGACTTTGAGCGCCGCCGCATGAGTGTTGTGGTTGCGAGGAACGATGGACATCATACGGAACTGATTACCAAAGGCGCAGTAGAAGAAATGCTCTCGGTTTGCAAATATGCCGAATATCAGGGAAAGGTAGAGCCTTTGACCCACGATATTCGGAAATTCATCTTAGAAAAGGTGGATGAACTGAACGAAGATGGAATGCGTGTCCTTGCTGTAGCAGAAAAGATTAACCCATCGCCTGTTGGGCAATTTTCGGTTGCCGACGAGTCTGATATGACGTTAATAGGCTATCTGGCATTCCTCGACCCGCCAAAGGAGTCCACCGCCAAAGCGATTAAGGCTTTGAAAGAGAATGGCGTAGGCGTGAAGGTTCTAACAGGCGACAACGACAAAATTACACGCACTGTCTGCCGTCATGTTGGCATTCCAGTTGACCGCATCATGGACGGCTGGAGTGTGGATAAACTGAGCGATAAGGAATTGAGCAAGGTCGTTGAAAAGGTGGAGGTTTTTGCCAAGCTCTCTCCTCAGCAGAAGGCAAGGGTTGTCACAGCTTTGCGCAACAACGGCCATAGCGTTGGCTACATGGGAGACGGCATCAACGATGC
>LIUH01000202.1 GCA_001462225.1 Fibrobacteria bacterium GUT31
AAATTTTGATTTCAAAAAACAATTCGGCGGAATATATTATATTTTTATCAGAGGCGTAAATGAAGAAAATTTTGATGGAATTTATTATGCAAGCGGTGAGGAAATAGCGGATAACGTTGCAAAATTGGATGAGAGTTTTTATGGATAAATTTTTATTATCGTATTTGGAAAAGAAATATGAAGTTCGTGAAGGAACTCAGCTTTACATGATTGCGGAAAAACTCCTGCAAAGATTGTTGCAGGGTAGCGTGTGCATCCCTGTGGAAGGCGACTTGGCAAATTCCAAAGCCATAGGCAAAAAAGGCGATATTCGTCCCTTGATTTTAGATGAGGGGAATTTATATATACAGAGATATTTTGTTTATCAAACGAGAATATTGAAAAGAATTGAGGAAATGAAAATTCATATAATAACGGGCGGACCCGGAACCGGAAAAACAACGTCGTTGGCGGAGATTTTAAAAAACAGATTGAACGAAAAAATTCTTTTGGCTGCTCCAACAGGAAAAGCTGCTATTAGAATGAGAGAATCTTTATCAAAACAAGGCATAACATTAGAAGCAAAAACATTGCATCGCTTGCTCGGTTATAAAAATTCGCTTGAAGCGGATATAATAGCTATAGATGAATGTTCAATGATAGATTTATCCATGATGTCTAAATTATTAGATGCGGTTCCTAACAACTGCGATTTATACTTATTGGGCGATAAAAATCAGTTGGCTTCCGTTGAGGCGGGCTCTGTTTTTGCGGATATTTGCAGAAAATATAAACATATTTGCAAAGAGCTCAAAATAAATTATAGAGCAAAAGACGCTCCTGGCATTGAAAAACTGAGCAAGCAAATTTTAGAGAACTCCGTAGAAAATTTTGATAATGAAAACGTCCATTATTGTGAAAACTATAAATTTTCCAGTTGGTATGAAAATCTATTTAAGGCAGAAAACTATGAAGAAGCATTGAAGTTTTTAAAAACATTCCAAATTTTATGCGCGACAAAAGTCGGCAAAAACGGAACTGAACGTATTAATAAGGAATTATGCGACCTAGCGAGAAAAGAAAAAGCGAGGTTTACTCCTATAATAATCATGGAAAATAATTATCAACTCAATCTCTTTAATGGAGATGTGGGAGTAAAAGATAAAGAGTATGCCTATTTTTATGTTGGCGAAAATGAAATAAAATCTTTTTCAATTTTAACTTTGCCGGCACATGAAGCGGCTTTTGCTATTACGATCCACAAATCTCAAGGCTCCGAATATGAACGTGTTGCAGTGGTATATCCGGACAAAGAAATGGAAAATGAAAACGAGCATGTCTTTTTAACCAAGGAACTGCTATACACAGCCATTACCCGTGCGAAAAAAGAATGTTTTATTTTAGGCAATAAAGAGGTGCTTGCAAATTCCTGCAAAAAGGAAATTTTCAGGGCGTCCGGAATAAAATAGACTCATGCGCAAAAACTTAGCTGACTACGACTTTGCCTTTCCCCCCTCGCTCATTGCGCAGACAACCGCAGGCAAAGGGAAAACAAAAATTTTGCATTGCCCTAAAAACGGTGGCTCTCTGCGAATTTTGGAGGCAGAGCAAATAGTAAATTTATTTAATCCCGGAGACTGCATAGTTGTAAACAATACCCAAGTAATTCCGGCAAGGCTTTTCGGAAAAACTCGGCATGGCGGCAAAGCGGAAATTCTTCTAATAAAACAACTGGAACCCGCCGCAAACAACTCCGCAAGGTGGGAGGCATGGGTTAAACCCGGCAAGGCATTTGAAAACGGAAAAGAAGTTTTTATCTCAAAAATAAAATGCAAAAGCGAAGGGTTTGCAAACTCAATAGATTCCAAAACCCGCATAATAAACTTCTCAATTTCAAATGCGGAGTTCAACTCTTTTTTAGCGGAGAACGGACATATTCCACTGCCGCCTTATATAAACAGAGCGGATGAGGCAAGCGATAGAAACGATTATCAAACGGTTTTTGCAAAGTACGCAGGTGCCATAGCTGCGCCAACAGCGAGCTTGCATTTTAGCGAAAGCATGGTAAATGAACTGAAAAGCAAAGGGGTGTATCTTGCGGAAACAACTTTGCATGTTGGCCCAGGCACATTTGAAAACATAAAAGAAAGCGAAGATTTTAGCAAACACAAAATGCACAGCGAAGAATATGAAATTACGGAATCCGCTGCAAACATCATAAACGAGTGCAAAAAAAACGGCGGCAGAATAATTTGCATCGGCACAACAAGCGTAAGGGTTTTAGAAACCGTTGCAAATGAAGAAGGCTTTGTAAAAGCGGCCAAAGGCATTACGAATATTTTCATTTACCCCGGAGTTAAATTCAAGACCGCAAACGCCTTATTGACAAATTTTCATTGGCCAAAATCTTCCCTGATTTTATTGGTATCCGCATTTTACGGCAGAGAAAATACATTAAACGCTTATAAATTCGCAGTTGAAAATTCGATGAAGCTCTTCAGTTATGGAGATGGAATGCTGATAATCTAATGCATCTGGCGCGATTCGAACGCGCGACCTTTGGCTTCGGAGGCCAACGCTCTATCCAGCTGAGCTACAGATGCCGGATTTGTAAATATAGAAAACCGATTAAGTAAACCTATCCCCTGATTTCGGGTCAAAGGCATCCCGAATTCCCTCGCCTATAAATGAAGCCAGCATAAGGGTTATAAAAAGTGCGGCTATTGTAAAAACCGCAATCCAAGGGGCGTAAAGATTTGCCAAACCCTGCGAGAGCAAATCTCCCCAGGAGGGCGTTGGGGGCTGCAAGCCAAAGCCGAGAAAATCAAGGGAGGTAAGCCCCGAAATACCGCCGATTAAGGAAAACGGAAAAAGCGTTATAACCGGAGTTAAAGCATTCGGCAAGATTTCTTTGAAAAAAATTCTTTTATGGCTAAGGCCGAGCACTGTGGCTGCCTTTACAAACTGCATATTTTTTATTTTGAAAAATTCCGCCCTCATATAATAACTGAGGCCAATCCAACTGAATGCAGCCATAATCACGGCCAAGAGCCAAAAGCCCTGCCCATAAATGCTGCCGAGCAAAATAACCACATATAAGAAAGGAAGCGCAGCCCAGATTTCAATCAACCTTTGGAAAATAATATCCGTTTTTCCGCCTAAATACCCTTGAACCCCGCCTATGACTATGCCCAAAAAAGTTCCGATTAAAGAGAGCAGAATGCTAAAGCTCATGCAAATTCTAAAGCCGTGGATTAGTCTGGACAAAACATCTCTCCCGTGGGTATCCGTCCCCAGCCAATGCCGGGCAGAAGGCGGATACGGGGGTGTGCCGCTTGCGGTTAATTGCGATTTTACCGGACCCCACGGAATAGGCGGGAACACAGCGAAAACATCCGTGGAATTTTGCTCTGCATACCGAACCAATTCTTTGTAATCCGGCTCGGTTGCATAATTGCCGTAAAATTCGCTCTGCGGGTAATGAAAAAATGTGGGGCAGTAGAATTTGCCGTTATATTTCAAAAATAGAGGTTTATCGTTCACCAACCAAGGGCTTGTGAGCGAAAGTAGATATGCAGCCGCCAAAATCACAAAAGAAATCCAAGCGAGCTTGTTTCGCTTGAATTTTGCTATTCTTTGCTTGGTGAGTTCCGTCACGGAATGGTGAATATAGAAATTTCTACATTTGCACACATGCCCATAATCTATACCCTAACCGATGAATCCCCTCGCCTCGCAACCGAAAGCCTTTTGCCAATAGTGAAATCTTTTGCCGGTGCCGCAGGCGTTGAAATAGAAACAAGGGATATTTCCCTTGCGGCTCGCATTCTAGCGGCTTTCAACCTCGCTCCGGATGACCTTGCATACTTAGGCAAACTCACAAAAGACCCAAGTGCAAACATAATAAAACTGCCGAACATCTCCGCAAGCATTCCGCAAATAAAAGCGGCAGTTGCCGAACTGCAAAGCAAAGGTTATAAAATTCCGAACTACCCCGAAAACCCGCAAAACGAAGAAGAGCAAAAAACAAAAACTATCTACGATAAAGTAAAAGGTTCTGCGGTAAACCCAGTGATTAGGCAAGGCAATTCGGACCGCCGCGCCCCGCTTTCCGTAAAGCAGTATGCAAAAAAACATCCGCATTCGATGGGAGAGTGGAAAAGCGATTTCAAAACCAAAGTTGTTTCAATGAGCAGCGGCGATTTTTACGAAAACGAAAAATCCATAACCTTAAATGAAAATTCCTCTTTTTCGATTGAGTTTATAAATGCTCAGGGCGAAAAATCTCTATTGAAAAAATCTGTGCCTCTTTTGGAAGGTGAAATTCTGGATGCATCTGTACTCAAAATCAAAAAGCTGGAGAGTTTTTTTGAACAGGAGTTTGAGAATGCAAAGAAAGATGAAATGGCGGTTTCCGTTCATTTAAAAGCCACCATGATGAAGGTAAGCGACCCTGTGATGTTCGGGGTTGCATTCAAAACACTTTTCAAGCCTCTTTTCGATAAATTCTCAAATGAATTTGCGGAACTCGGCATAAACCCCAACAACGGCATTCAAGATTTGCGAAAAAAAATTGCCGGCACTCCAAAAGAAGCGGACATTGAAGGTGAAATTCAAAGCGTTCTGAAAAACGCCCCCAAATTGGCGATGGATTTCAATAGTCCGAGCGACATAATTGTAGATGCCTCAATGCCCGCCCTAATCCGCCGCGCCCCGCAAAACGAACTCGCCCTTATTCCCGACCGCTCTTACGCAGGTGTTTACGCAGCAGCCATAGACTTTTGCAAAAAGAACGGAGCCTTTAACCCGACAACTATGGGTAGTGTTCCGAATGTGGGCTTAATGGCTCAGTCAGCGGAAGAATACGGTAGCCACGACAAAACTTTTATCGCAAAAGAAAATGGAGTTATGCAAGCGGTTGATGAGAGCAACCGAATTTTGCTAAAACAAGAAGTTGAGGAAGGCGATATTTTCAGAATGTGCCAAACAAAAGACATCCCTGTTCGCAACTGGGTTCATTTGGCGTTGGAAAGGGCAAAAATAACTCAAAGCCCCGTTGTTTTCTGGCTGGACTCAAACCGTGCACACGATAGGGAAATAGAAAAAAAGGTTAAGGACGAACTCTCAAAAGTTGATTTGTGCAAACTAGACATCAGCATAAAAAATCCTGTTGAAGCGACTCTGTTTTCCATGCAAAGGGCAAAAGAGGGCTTAGACACAATTTCCGCAACGGGCAATGTGTTAAGGGATTATTTAACGGATTTATTTCCGATTTTGGAACTCGGAACATCAGCGAAAATGCTTTCCATAGTTCCGCTTTTATCCGGCGGCGGGATTTTTGAAACGGGTGCGGGCGGTTCTGCGCCCAAGCAAGTAGAGCAATTGCTAAAAGAAAATTATTTGCGCTGGGATTCGCTAGGTGAATATTTTGCGCTTGCGGAATCTTTGAATTTTTATTCAAGGCAAACAAATAACAAAAGAGCAGAAGTTTTGGCAAAAGCCCTTGACCTGGCAAACGGGGGTATTTTGGAATACAACCGTGTTCCGGCTCGCAAACTCGGCGAACTGGACAACAGAGGCTCGCATTTCTACCTAGCCTTGTACTGGGCAACGGAACTGGCAAAGCAAAACGAAGATTTGGAATTAAAAGCCAAATTTGAACCCATTGCGAAGCATTTAAGCGAAA
The DNA here is from genome assembly GCA_001462225.1 of Fibrobacteria bacterium GUT31. GTDB lineage: Bacteria > Fibrobacterota > Fibrobacteria > Fibrobacterales > Fibrobacteraceae > Fibrimonas. Next base: position 5,666 of record LIUH01000202.1, read on the forward strand.
ATGAGCAAAAAATAGTAGCGGAATTGGCAAGTGCACAGGGCCATGCGGTTGACATAGGCGGTTATTATTTGCCGGACGCGGAGAAGTTAGCGGCGGTGATGAGACCTACTCTCGCAGGCTCTCGCTTGTTCAAGACTTGAACCAGCCGCCGCAGTTGATGAGGCGCTTCAAGAACAATAAAGCAAATTCAGACGATATTAATTAATCGTTAAGTTAGTGCCTATGAGGGTGCCTTGCCCTGCGATGATTTCACTCCCCTTCCAGCGGTATTTCCAACTGCTCGATTGTTTCATGCGTTGGAGCCGGTTCGGGCTGGTTTTGTTTTTGTTGCAATGGGTATTGCGGAATTAAAAAATCACTGTTCAGAATACCGCTGAATTCCTCAATGCGGGGGAGATCGTCCGGGATGCGGTTTATACCGAAGTATTTTAAAAATTCCGCTGTGGTTATGTATGTATAGGGATTGCCGACGGTTTCTGCGCGGTACCCTAGAGCTATGAATTTTTTATCCAACAGGCTGTGAAGCGGGCCTTCGCAGGAAACTCCGCGAATTGCCTCAATGCTGGCTTTTGTTACGGGCTGTTTGTAAGCTATAATCGCTAAGGTTTCCAGTGCGGCAAGCGAGAGGCGGCGGGGGTTGTTATCCGGAAAGAGTTTGCGAATGTAGGGGTAATATGCGTTTTTTGTTCTAAAGCGATAACCGCCTGCGACTTCCACAATTTCAAACGGCGATTTTATTTTCAGCAGTTGTTCATTTGCGTGCCTGAGTGCGCCGGAAACTTGGCTTTGGTCTAAAAAATCACCTAATACCTCTTTTAATTTTTTTAAGGTCACAACTTCTGTTGAAGCAAAAACCAACGCCTGTATAATACAAGCAAGCTCCTCCACGCTCTCAATAGGCGGAAGGTTCGTTGCAAACTGCTGTTCTTCTTCTACTTGTTCTGACATAACCACAAATCCATTAAAACCAATGCTGCCATGCTTTCTACAATCACCGGGGCACGTACTGCAACGCATGGGTCGTGCCTGCCTTTTACGGTAATTTCTCCGATTTCGCCGTTTTTATTTTTTGCTTTTTGTGCTTGCGAAATTGAGGGGGTTGGCTTGAATGCAATTCTGCAAAAAATATCCTCGCCGCTCGTTATGCCGCCGTAAACTCCGCCTGCGTGGTTTTCGCCTAATTTGTTGTGCTCGCTGCCAAGCATTTTTGCAGCGTTAAAACCTTCGCCTATTTCAAAACCTTTGGTCGCAGGGATGCTCATCATAGCCATTGCTAACAACGCCTCTGTGCGGTCAAATACGGGCTCACCTAAATTTTTCGGCGGATTTTTTATGGTTAAATTTATTATGCCACCAATACTATCGTTGTTTTTGCGGGCGTTTTCTATTTCGGTTTGGATTTCCCCACACACCAACGCTGTAAATTCCGTTCCACATTTTTCATTTAAAAATTTTCGGGCTATGGAACCGGCTGCTACCCTCGTTGCTGTTTCCCGCGCTGAACTTCTGCCGCCGCCGCGATAGTCCCTGAAGCCATATTTGCACTCATAAGCTTCGTCTGCATGGCCGGGTCTGTACCAGTCTTTTATCTGTTCATAGTCCGCGCTGTGCTGGTCCGTGTTTTCTATGATTAAGGATATGGGGGTGCCTGTGGTTTTACCCTCAAACACGCCGCTCAAAATTCTAACGGCATCGCTCTCTTTTCGCTGCGTTGTTAAAACGCTCTGCCCGGGGCGGCGGCGATCTAAGAAAACCTGAATATATTCCTCGTTAATCTCCAACCCGGCAGGGCAGCCGTCCACCACTGCGCCAATGGCTGTTCCGTGCGACTCTCCCCACGTGCTAACCGTAAACAATTTTCCAAAAATGCTAGACATCAAAAGCCCACGCTTAATTCCCCGGTCCAAAACCTCTGCTCTTTTTGACCGGTTCTTACACCTCTTTCTTCCGCATAAGAACCAAAGCGCATGGTAACCACTTCGCTAATGCCAAAACCCGTATTCCAAGCATAATAACCGCCTTCAAATCCGCCACCTAGAGAAACTTTCAGCAAAAACGGCACTATTACTTGTTCAATTTCTGCGCCAAAATTCAAATGCGCAAAGAACATATCGCCTACGGTGCCGTCTAAAATATCAACATAGTCCATTGCAAAATTCACTTTGCGCCCCCACAAGCTATTGCTTTGCAAAATCATAGGGCTTGTCATCGCTCCGATAGACCAATTCGGGGTTATTGACTCATCGGCGAGTTTGCTGAAAAATACATTGCGAAGCGATGTTCCAAGCCGTATTTCACGAGTTATCTGGTAAAGCACGCCAAAATCAAGAGCAAAATTTATATTCTTGAAATCGGTTAGGCTGTCGCTCACAAAATTTTCCCAGCGTTCTTTTAAAGTGTCCAACTGCTCTCGATAAGCTACACTATCGAGACTGCTGAAATCCGGCCAAAATTCAAAATATGGTTGTCTATACCTTTTTGCCGCTTTTAACCCGACACCAACAGACCAATTATCCACAGGAGAAAAAGCAAATGCCGTTTGTGCCACCACATCAGCCTGTATGGGTTCATAACCAAAACCTGGTATAGGAGCACCCATATCTAAGTATGGGGCAGCCGAAGTATTCGCCCACACGGAAAAACCGAAATTGTGCATGGCAAACTCAAGAACGCTAATTTGCATACCTATTTCAATCGGGAGATGGTCAAGACTGCTCAGTTTATTTGCCAATTCCTGGTGAGCTTGCAGGGAATCGGACATTTCACTCATATCGTCCGGAAATATATCTACAATTGCCGGGCACCAATCGACATCACCAAAATAGCCATAATCGAATAATAATGTCTTCTTAACGATCTTGCCCATTGTCGGTGCTCCGCAAATACGAAGTACATCTGTAATCGCATTTGCAGGAAATGAAGCGGATACCGTGAGCAATCTGAGTTCAAATCTCTTTCTGGGCATATAGCCCATATCGGGATTTTTTTCAAAGTTTCCCAAACGGTTTATCAGGTTTAAGCCTGCGGGGTTATAGTAAAGAGCGTCTTTGTTATCTGCAACGGCAACAAAAGCTCCACCCATGCCATGCACTCTGAGCGAACGGTATTCCGGACCCTTAGCGGCACCGACTAAGATGAAACTACAGAGCAGTATAAAAATTAGCCTATTTAGTAATTTTATTTTATGCAATTTAAACTCCAGTTTTAATTATTTTTCTCTCTGTCACAATTTGGATTTGTTTTGCAACAATCATTAGCATGTCTATTTAGCCATATTCTTCTAAATTGCTCATCGCTATAGAAAAGCCAGCAGCCGCCAACGAGTTCTTTTCTTTTTTGTAAGCCGTATTTCAAATTGCCGCACTGGGTATCTTGCGCAACTTCAAGTTTGAGTTCAAGGCTATCGGTTGTCCAATATTCGGGTCTTTGGGTGAATTTTATAACAGTCACAACACCAACGCTATCGCCCCATAATTCGGTTTTAGCGGTGCGCTCTTTGTTTTTGTATATAAAATACGGCGTTGTTGTTGCTCCTTCTGGAAGTGTGTCTAATATTATAGGCAAATTTTCCTCATCATTAGGGTTTTCGTTAAACATCATAACGTGGTTTTTACCAATATTACCCCAAAAAGATTTACTGGGATCCGTATTAGCCAGTCTGGCATCTTCACCCTTAATGTTATCGCCGTCATTATCCGACCCGTTCAGAAGTTCTTCGTCTATGCAACCGTCTCCGTCTTCATCAAGGCGGGTTCCGATTTTGAAAAACGAGGCATAATCACTGTATTTGCTCATTTCCCCTTGCCAATCGCCTTCACCACCCAATATATCAATCACTTCATCCAAGTTACCGTTAAAGTTGTCTATCTTATTATTGATATTTTCTATATCCTGCGGTATGTCAGTAGAGTCAATTAATTGTCTTTCATAAAATCCATCAGGACCTTCAAGATCTCCTTTGAGAATTTCTAATATCTGTTCGGTATTAATAGTTCCATCGGGATTTAAACCTAAGGGCAAGTCATAACCGAATTTTCCGCCTACTTTCGTGCAATCCCATTCCAGCCATTTCGCTTCATTTGATTTTTCGCCGGGATTATCAACTCCGAGAATACCACCGATTATAGGGTCTTTTGTTATGCAGTTATCATCATTTGTATCAAAAAATTCCAGCATAGTTTTTGCGATGGCAAATACCGAGTAGCCGCCGTAAAAGGCATTGGATTTATATTCCCTGTCGCTTAAAGGAAAGCGGTCAAACGGACTGAATTCATCTCTAAATTTTTGGAGGTCCCTCATCAAGGAATCGGATATATAAACGGCTTGGCCTGAAAGTTCTTTTTGGTGAAGTTCGTAAAGAATGGTCAGGCTATCCCGCCTGTTCAATTCGGCTAACGGTATATATGCGAGTTTTGTTCCCTGATAATATCTATTCTGCACCTTTATGGAATCGTCTTTAAATGGAATTTTTTTGTTGCCGTCATCATCTTCAAGTTTATTGGCGTCAGCAAAACGAAACATATCAAAAGGATTCACACCCTTCATCCACAAGCTCGCTTTTGCCATTCCAAAATAACCGACAGAGGCGGTAGAGTCAATGCTCACGATTCTGCTGTAAGTCTCATAGGCTTTTCTGTAATTGCCGCTTCTAAACGCGTTTTCTGCATCCAAACGCAAGCAACTTATATCACTGCTGCAATTACCGCCATCGCTGCTACCGAATAGATTTTCGCTACAAGATATCAGAGCAATCAATACAAAGCAAAATGTTACAATACGCAGTTTATTCATGGGGATTAAATATATAAAATTAATGCTTCCGCTAAGTTTTCAATGTCCTTTTCTTTATGGGCAGCGGTTATGTTTATCCGTAATCGTGCCGTGCCGTTTGGTACGGACGGAGGGCGAATGCAGGCGGTGTAAAAGCCTTTTTCAAGCAAAAAATGCTTGCATTTTTGCGCCTTTTCCGCCGTTCCCAGCACCACCGGCACAATTTGGGTTTCGCTTTGCAGGCAATTAAAACCGGCTTCCTGAATTTTTTGCCTGAAATTCGCAGACATTTTTAACACACTTTCCCGGCGGAAGCTTTCCCTTGAGGCCACCTCAACAGCCTTTTGCATGGCTATAACCGCACCTGGTGGCATTGCCGTGGAATAAATAAAACTGCGAGCGTGGTTTATCAGGTAGTCAATTAAAAGTTTAGAGCCAAAAACGCAGGCTCCCATTGTTCCATAGGCTTTGCCGAAAGTCGTTAGCGATAGATGAATCTTGTTTCCAAGGCCAAGTTGTGCAACCAAGCCTTTGCCGTCAGGTCCCAGAACGCCGTCGCTGTGGGCTTCATCCACATAAAGCATAGCTCCGTATTTTTCAGCCAAGTCTGCATACTCTCTAAGCGGCGCAATATCGCCATCCATGCTGTAAACGGCTTCAACGGCAATCAGTTTGAAGCTCTCTGCCTCAGCTTTTTGCAAAGCCTTTTCCAAATCCAGGGGGCAGTTATGCTTAAACCGGTGCAATTTCCCTTTGCTCATGGCATAACCGTCTAAAATGCTGGCATGGCTCAGGTGGTCGCAAAACAAATGCGTTTTGGAATCGCAAAAAGCGGAGATTACGCCTAAATTTGCGCTGTATCCGCAGTTGAAAATCATAGCGGCTTCTGTGCCTTTCCAATTTGCAAGCCATTTTTCGGTGTCTTCGAAAACTTTATTGTTACCGCTCAAAAGCCGGGAGCCTCTACTGCCGGCTCCGTATTTTACGTAAGCATCCGCGGCGGTTTTTGCTATTTCAAAGTGGTTAGCCAAGCCCAAGTAGTCATTACTTGCGAAATCAATGCCTATAGGCAGGCTTAAAGAACGCAGAAGGCTTTGCTTTTGTCTTTCTGCGAGCTTGTCTGCGATAATATTTTCAAAACTTTGCGGCATAACTATGGGGGAAAATAAAAATTTCTATTCCCCAATTCTGCGTGTGTTCCTCATTGCGCAAAAATCCGGGCCGCACATGGAGCAGAACTCGGAGTGGGAGGCTCCGTCGTGAAAGGACTCTGCTGTTTCCGGGTCAAGGGAAAGGGCGAATTGGTCTTCCCAGCGAAAATCAAAACGAGCACGGCTCAAAGCCTTGTCCCTTAAAAGGGCTTGCGGATTGCCTTTGGCTATATCTGCGGCGTGGGCTGCCAATTTGTATGTGATTACCCCAGTGCGAACATCCTGCTTGTTCGGCAAACCCAAGTGCTCCTTTGGAGTCACATAGCAAAGCATAGCAGTGCCGAGCATCCCTATTACAGCTGCACCTATTCCGCTTGTTATATGGTCGTAGCCCGGAGCAATATCGGTCACAAGCGGGCCTAAAGTGTAAAAGGGAGCACCGTGGCACAGTTCCAATTGCAAATCCATATTCTCTTTTATCTTATTCAAAGGAACGTGGCCGGGGCCTTCGATAATAACTTGAACTCCCATATCCCAGGCTATTTTTGTCAGTTCGCCCAAAGTCTTTAATTCGGCAAACTGGGCTTCATCGTTAGAATCCGCAATGCACCCCGGTCTAAGCCCATCGCCGAGAGAAATTGCAATATCGTATTCTCTTAAAATTTCGCAAATCTCTTTGAAATGCGTATATAAAAAATTCTCCTGCTTGTGAGTTTGCATCCAGCACGCTATCAAAGAGCCGCCACGGGAAACTATGCCGGTTGTGCGTTTTAACGCAAGAGGAATATAATCCCTCAAAAACCCTGCGTGAATGGTGAAATAATCCACCCCCTGCTCGGCTTGTTCAATTAAAGTATCTCTAAAATTTTCCCAACACAAGTCGCCTCGTTCCAGCGTTTGGTAAATGGGAACCGTGCCGATTGGAACCGGGCATTTTCGTAAAATGGCTTCCCTTGTTTCGTGAATGTTTTTGCCGGTGCTTAAATCCATAACCGTATCTGCGCCGAGTTTTACCGCATAAGCCATTTTTTCAACTTCTTCTTCTATGGAACTGCCGAGCGCGGAATTGCCTATGTTCGCATTTATCTTCACCAAAAATTTGGAACCTATAATCATCGGTTCGCATTCGGGGTGGTTTTTGTTCGCCGGCAAAACAGCTCTGCCCTCGGCGAGTTCTTTCAGCACCGTTTCCGGTGGCATGCCTTCTCTAATCGCTGCATATTCCATTTCCGGCGTGATGATGCCTTTTTGCGCAGCTTGCCGCTGAGTTAAGCCTTCAGCCGGTTTTGGCCAAGTGCTGCGAATGGGTTTAGCATGGCTCGCATCGCCGGTATCATAGATTCTTAAACTCGGAATATCCTTATCGTCTAAAAAAATTTCCCGCATACCCACTTGTATTTCCGGATAAATTGTGCCTTGTATATAGATTCTATGCATCACCCGCCCTGCGTTGCCTCTACAACCAAAATTTTATCGCCGTCATTTAACGCACATAAAGCCCATTTTGAGCTTGGCACAACGCTATCATTTACGGCTATGGCTATACCTTTAATGTTGCTCAATTCGGTTGCAACCCACTGGTCCAGAGTTACAACATTTACTTCTCTGAACCCACCGTTTACAGACAGTTTCAATTAAAACTCCCTAAGCTCTTTGCAATTTCAAAACTCTGGTATTTGCCATAAAATCGTGCAAAGCCCGTTTTTCAATATCAAAAGCTGCGAGCAAGTAACCTACGCCAAAAAATAAACTTGAAAAGAAACTCGCAAAAGAGCGCAAAAATGCACAACTCCATGTCATAGGTTTTCCGTTTTGTCGCACAACGGCAAGTCCTAGTGCAATTTTCCCCGGCGTTCCGGAAAAATTTTTCACAAAAAAAGAATTATAAATAAATATAATGCCAAAGGAAAAGAGCACAAGAGGCATAAATTTGAAAGTGAGTTCTGTCAAAGTTATCTGTTGCTCTAAAAGTTTAATAATTTCTTCTTGCGAAATGGTTGCTAAATGAGAGTGGATGGGAGTTAGCAGGGTGAATATGAGTTGCAAAAGCACAAAATCTATAACATATGCGCAAAGCCGGACCCAAAAACCCGCGTAACAGGCTTTGTTAACGGTTATGTTCGGCAAAACCTTCTCTTCTATAACCTGTTTTATGGTTTCTGCCTGTAATTCGCCTTTAAGCTCCGGTTCCACCGCAGACCAGGGTTTCCAGCCGTCAAAACCGTCTCTCCACACGAGAGTTTCCGTTGCAAATGCGCCCTGCTCAGCAAAACCGAGCATCTGCCTGAGTGACCAAGGTCCGTTTCTTCTTTTGCCTTCCGGCTTTGAGGAATCTATGTAATACCAATCCATGATATAAATTTAGAAAATTAGCGTAAAACGTCAACATATGTTTGCAAAATGCAAGGTAAATGTGAAATTTGCCTTATAATAATATATAATTGAAAAAACAATTTTTGAGGAGGTTATTGTGAATATATCTGAGCTTTGGCAGAAAAATGCGGATTTTGTGCTTAAGGTTAGTTTGCGTTTTGTGGACAGCATGGCAGAGGCGGAAGATATTCGCCAAGAAGTTTTTTTAAGGGTCATCAACAGCGAAAACCCTTTCAAGGAGCAGTCTTCCATGAAAACCTGGCTTTATTCCATAACATTTAATTGTTGCATGGATTATTTTAGGGAGATGAAGAGGCAGCAGCAAATAACGGATGAGTTTTCGCGAAGGGAAACTTTTTACTTGAACGATAGCCAATCTCCTACGTGGGCGGTTAACGATGTTTCCGAAGTGTTGTGCCCTCTTTCGCAATTATTTGTTGAACTTTGCTTCGGGGAAGGCTGGAGCCGGGAAGAAATAGCGCAAATCTTCGGATTTAGCGTTAATTATGTGAGCAAAAGAATACAGATAGGTTTGCAGCAACTGCGAAAGATGATATGATTTTTTATAAATTCCTCAAACCATGTCCCTAGAACCGAACAACAGCATAGGCCTTGTGCAGCCGAAGGATTTTGTCTTTCGCTCCGAACAGGGTTTTGTTTTGGAAAGCGGTGATGTTTTGTCGGAGCTAACGGTTCGCTACGAAACGTACGGCGACTTTAGAGAGGGGGCTTCTCCGGTAATCTGGATCTGCTGCCCCTTTACCACAGATGCCCACGCCGCCGGCTTGCACAATGAAAACGACCCTAAATCCATAGGTTGGTGGGATGCCATGATAGGCCCCGGCAAACCGATAAATACGGACATATTTTTTGTCGTTTGCAGCAATAATCTTGGTGGATGCAAAGGGACAACCGGCCCAACCTCAATAGATCCTCGCACAGGCAAACCCTATGGCTCAAAATTCCCACGCATCACAATAGGCGATATGGTGAATGCGCAAAAAAAACTCGCAGACCATTTGGAAATCAAAAAACTCTTCGCCGTAATCGGCGGCTCAATGGGCGGGTTTCAAGCCATTGCATGGGCCTTGGAATACCCCGATTTTGTTGAACGCTGCGCGCTTATAGCCAGCGGAACAAGGCTTTCCGCACAGGCTCTGGGTTTTGAAATAGTCGGGCGAAAAATCATTTTGGACGATGAAAATTTTAACGGCGGAGATTACACCGAGCAAAAAAAACCATCCAACGGCTTGGCAAGCGCCCGGAAAATTGCGCACATCACCTATCTTTCGGCGGAGTCAATGCGAAACCGTTTTGACAATGCGGAAAATCTGCCAAAAGACCCCAAGAAATTTTACACCGGTTCTGCCCTTGAAAATTATCTTGACCACCAAGGCGAAAAATTTGTAAACCGCTTTGATGCAAACAGCTACCTACACCTCACATGGGCTATGGATAATTTCAACCTGGAGGAGAAATACGGTTCTTTGGAAAATGCGGTTGCTCGTGCCAATGCGGAATTTCTGTGCGTTCATTTGAGCAGCGACTGGCTATTCACGCCGGAGGAATCCTACAGGTTGACTTTTGCGCTTTTGAACCAAAAAAAGATTGTGAGCAGTGTGGAACTAAACACCAATTTGGGGCACGATGGTTTTTTGCTGGAAACCAATGACTTGGGAAATTTGCTATCTCGCTTTTTGGACATTCGCTCTGTTGAACGCCGTGATGAAAATTATACCCGCCCGGCATTTACAAGCGCAGAAGACATAAGCCGCATCTCTGCCCTCATACCGCAAAATGCAAGTGTTTTGGACATAGGCTGCGGAGATGGCCGCTTGCTCCACGCTTTATGGCGGGAGAGAAAGGCTGTGGGCGTGGGCTTTGACCGTTCCTTTAAGGGTGTTTTGCATTGCTTGGATTTCAATGTGCCTGTAATACAAAGGGATTTGGATAAGGAAGGGCTTTCGCAAATAGCGGACAACAGTTTTGATTTTGTGATTTTCAACAGAACGCTTCAAGAAACGCAAAATCCGAGAGAGGTTCTTTTGGAAATTCTTCGCATAGGCAAACAGGCCGTTGTGACTTTCCCGAATTTCGGAAATTGGATAGTTCGCAAAACCATTGCACTGAACGGGCGTATGCCCAAGAGCAAGTTTTTGCCTCACGAATGGTATAACACACCAAACATACATCTGTTTACCCTAAGCGATTTCACCGTGCTTTGCAAAAAAGAGAATATCCATATCAAAAAACTGGCATTTGCAAACGGTAGCGTATTGAGCAAACTTTTAACCGCAATAGGATTTAGGAATTCCGGAGCGGAACAGGTGATAGCGGTTATTGAAAAGCAAAATCCCGAATCAACAGACACCATTGCCGTTTTGGATTTTGGCGGCCAATATGCGCATTTAATAGCGAACCGAATCAGAAGGCTCGGTGTTTTTACCCGCATTTTTTCACCGAATAGTCCTGTAGAACGTTTGAAAGGCGTGAAAGGCATCATTTTCAGCGGCGGCCCGATGAGCGTTTACGAAAAAAATGCTCCGGCATTCAACAAAGCGATTTTAAATATAAATGTTCCAAAGCTGGGAATTTGCTATGGCCATCATCTTATAGCACAAAGCCTTGGCGGCAAAGTAAGCCCTGAAAAAGCAAAGGAATACGGCATAGCGAGTTTGGAAATCGCAGACGATGAAAGCCTGCTCGTGAAAGACATTCCCGCAAAAAGCAAGGTGTGGATGAGCCACGGAGACCATGTTTCAAAACTTCCAACCGGTTTTAAAGTTGTGGCAAAGACAAGCGACTGCGAATTTGCCGCAGTGGAAAACACCCACAAAAAAATTTACGGCATACAGTTTCATCCGGAAGTTACGCATAGCGAATTCGGCGAGCGGCTTTTGGAAAACTTTGCGTTGAATATATGCAAATGCAAAAAATCTTGGAACATCAAAAGCTATTTGCCGCAGATAAGCGAAAAAATAATTGAAGCGGCTGGGAACAAAAAGGTATTTTTGCTGGTGAGCGGCGGCGTGGATTCCACCGTAGCTTTTGTGCTTTTGAATAAAGTTTTGGGCAGCGAAAGGGTTTTGGGGTTGCACATAGACAACGGCCTGATGAGGCAGAACGAAAGCCGCCAAGTGATGGATTATTTGCAAAAAGAGGGTATGAACAATCTGCAAATTTGCGACGCAAGCGAAGATTTTCTAGCCGCATTGCAAGGAGTAACAGAACCGGAAAAAAAACGCAAAATAATAGGCGAAACTTTTCTCAAGGTTAAAGACAGTGAAATGCAACGCCTCTCGCTCAACGAAAATGAATGGCTAATAGCCCAAGGCACCATTTACCCGGACACCATTGAGAGCGGCGGAACGGAAAATGCGGATGTGATTAAAACCCACCACAACCGTGTGCAAGGCGTTTTGGATTTGCAGAAAAAAGGTTTGCTGCTGGAACCACTCGCAGATTTATATAAAGACGAGGTGAGATACTTAGGAGAAGATCTCGGCATACCGTATGCTCTTGTATGGCGGCACCCCTTCCCCGGCCCCGGCCTTGGAGTTCGCTTGCTGTGCAGCGATGGAAAAGCGGTTGGCAAAACGCTGGATGAAATTCCGGGATTGAAAAACGCTTTAAGCGAAGCCGCATTGAAAGGGCAGTTGCTCCCCATAAAAAGTGTAGGTGTGCAGGGTGATGCAAGAACTTACGCTCAACCTTTGCTGATAGAGAGCGAGCTTCCTTGGCAAATTTTGGAAAGGCACAGCACGGCTTTGATAAACCGTTTTGCGGAGATCAATCGTTTGGCATGGCTTGTTGGGCGCATTGCGGATTCACCCCCGGAACCAGTGAAACTGTATTGCGAAAAAAACGCCCTTGACCAACTCAGAATTTTTGACAATATTTGCAATAATTTTTTGCTTGAAAATAATTTATACAATAAAATATGGCAAATGCCCGTAGTTTTGTTGCCGCTCAAAATCGCAGACAAGCCTTGCGTTCTTATGCGCCCCGTGAACAGTGCGGAGGCGATGACGGCCAGTTTTGCGCAAATAGACCAAAACCGGCTTAAAGACAACTTGTGGCCAAAGTTAAAAGAAGCCGGGGCAGGTGCGTTGTTTTATGATATTACGCACAAACCGCCTGCTACTATTGAGTGGGAGTGAGTTTATGGATTTTAATCCAATTTAATTGTCATAACATCTAAGCTGCCATTCCAATGTGGTGTCGGTTGGAAGGTCAGTGACCCAATATACAACATTTCTATCACTACCACTACCTGAATAGAAATAAATAAGGTTCCAGCCTTGTGAAAAATTCAAGTTGTAATCTTCTGTTGAAGATTCTTCACCCGGATAAGTTTTCATTCTAGTTCCGGTAACTTTTCCGGATACTGAAGCATACACAAGTGCTGTTTCTCCCGTTCTTTCACCCGATTTTGTCATATAAAGCCTAGCACGGCAATCGTTTCTGCCAGGAATAGTAACTGTAACTTTAGCCCCCTCACTAAATTCAAGCATGAGATTTGGTGGAGCAACAACATTGATACAAGATATATACTCATCATCGCAGGACTGAAAATACCCTCTAAGAATCAAATACTTGCTGTCTATGCTTTTTGGCAAATTCAATACTATTTGCCCATTTTGGATATTTCCTGCTTGCAGGGTATCGTACACATCCTCCCGTTTACATGAAGATACAACGTCGTCATAGTTAGTGCATTCACACACATCATCACCATCACTACTACTCCAGCAATGGACATTTTTATATTTCATAAGAGGCATAAATATATCGCCATTGCCATCGTATCTTTCTTTTTTGTCTCCTTCAAAGAGATACATCTGTTTTGGTAAATCAGACAAATTTGAGCCCCCGCCGTCAGGCGATGACGAAGGGCCGCCGCCATCATCTGACGAGCAGGAAAGGGTAAATGCC
>LIUH01000203.1:0-21430 GCA_001462225.1 Fibrobacteria bacterium GUT31
AATTTGAAAAACTGCCGTAACTCCTTAAAATGCAAGGAGTTATATTGGGGTAACATCTCATTTATGGCATAGTGTCCCATTGTAGAGAACAAATATATAAAATTTTTTGACAAATGTCAAGCGAATAAATCAGTGTTTATAAATTTTTATCTTATACAGAAATGCTCCAAATTGCGAATAGAAATTTTAACTCACGGCTTTTTCTGGGCAGCGGCAAATTCGCATCGCCAAAAGAAATGCTGCACGCCTTGCACGAAGCGGAAAGCGAAATGCTCACCGTTGCCCTAAAGCGAGTCGGCAAAAACCCAAAAGAAGATTCCATTTTAGAAGCGTTAAAAAATTTCAAGGGGCAAATTTTACCGAATACATCCGGTGCTCGCACTGCCAAAGAAGCCATATTTGCAGCCCAAATGGCTAGAGAAGCCTTAGGCACAAACTGGCTCAAGCTGGAAATTCACCCCGACCAAAAATATTTGCTCCCGGACCCGATTGAAACTTTGAGTGCTGCCGCCGAACTTGTAAAAGACGGTTTTATTGTTTTGCCCTACATTCCCGCAGACCCTGTCCTCTGCAAACGGTTGGAAGATTGCGGCGTTCATGCGGTTATGCCGCTGGGTTCGCCTATCGGTAGCAACAAGGGTTTGCAAACAAAAGCGATGCTGAAGATAATAATAGCCCAGAGCAATGTGCCTGTTGTGATTGATGCCGGCATCGGAGCGCCTTCACACGCATGCCTTGCAATGGAAATGGGCGCAAGCGCAGTTTTGGTGAACACGGCAATAGCCGCCGCTTCAAACCCTGCGGTTATGGCACGTAGTTTTAAACAAGCGGTGGAAAGCGGCAGAACGGCATTTGAAGCCGGCTTGGCAGAGCAAAACGATGCTACCCCAAGCAGCCCGCTAACAGAATGGCTAAATTAAAACAAGCCCGCCCACGCAATAGCCAAAGCATCACTCGCATCAAGAGGGCAATCCATATTTTGAATGCCCAAAAGCCTGCTCATCATATTTGCAACCTGTTCCTTGCTCGCTGCGCCGCTACCTGTGACGGCCAGCTTTACCGAGCGAGGGTCTTTTTCGGAAAATGTTAAATTGTGCCTAAAGCCAAGGAGCATCACGGCTCCGCGAATATGCCCTAAAATGAGTGCGCTATTCGCATTCTTTGCAAAAAAAGCCTTTTCCATGCAAAATGCGGAAGGCTTATATTTTGCAATAAGTTTTTCCAACTCCTCAACTATATGCCCGATTCTAAAAATGAGTTCCTTGTTTTTCTGCGCACGAATAACTCCATAACCCAAAACCGAAGCCCTGTTCCCCGTTAAACTCAAAAAAGCAAAACCTGTTGCATGGCTGCCGGGGTCAATACCCATCATTACGGTTGGGACCAAAAATCCTCCTCAATCCGCATTTACAAAAACCATTGAATCTTGCATGGCTTCATTACTGGTCGCTAAAATGGCATCTAATTTTTGCGGAGTTATTTTCAGCAAATCCCAAACATCATCTTCTAAAATAGGCATGGAATTATCGCAGGCATGGCCGAGTTGCAAGCCTCTAGCCAAAACATCGGCGAATTTAACAATCGCAACCAGCTCGGCGTGTTCCCCAGATGCCTTAATGCTTTTATGGTGGTTTGTAAGCACAACGGCAAAATCAGCGGGCAATTTCCATTTGTCGTTTATCCAAGCCGCTATGTCTGTGTGGTTAACCCCCAGAAGTTTGTTTTCCGCCTCCAAAAACAGGCAATTATTATTCACCGCAAAATTTACGCAATTCGCAAAATCTTCCGGAGCGCAAATGGCCAAAATCAGTTTGCCTATATCATGCAGAAGCCCAACAACAAAGGCTTCTTCCTGCTTTTGCGGATAAATTTCCTTTGCCGTCAACCTCGCTATGGCCCCCACCGCCGCCGAATGTTTCCAAAAAGCGGCTAGGCTAAAGCCTTTCATGGGGGTTTTCAAATTCAGAGTTGATAAAACACTGGTTGTAAGCACTATATTTTTGGTTGAGCTAAACCCCAAAACCGCAATGGCATGTGAAACCGTATTCACTCTGCCGGTAAGTCCGTAAAATGCGCTGTTGGCAATTTTCAAGATTTTGGAAGCTATAACTTGGTCATCGGATACGGCTTTTCCAACATCTACGGCGGAAGTGCGCGGATCGGACAACATTTTATTCACCGTAAAAAACACGCTCGGAAGCGTAGGCAATTCGCCCATATTTTTAATCAAAGTCTCTAATCGCTTTTTATCAGCCATTTGAATCCCGGAATCGTATTAAAGCCTCATAAATTATCTGCATGGAATTATTCACAATTTTTCCTTCAAATAGTTTTTCCAACGGTATTTTTTGAATTTCCGCAACCTGTACCACAGAAACGCTTTCTTCCTCCGGCTCAGGCTCACCTTCAACGCAAAGCGAAGAAATCCCTTGCCGGGCAAGCCTAGTAGCAAAGGCTTCCGTCAAAAGCGTACCTTGCTTTAGAAGAAGCCCTCCATGAGCATTCACCAAAGGTTCTGCTAAAACCATCCCGTCTTTTACTGCTTTAATGTTAATTTTCCGCATGATACCACGTAGGGAAATATAGTAAATGCGGATAAACTCGCAATGTTTTCCTCAAGTTAATCACCTCTTTTAACCTCTTTGCCCCCGGTTCAATGTATTGCTCAAAAGACTTGATACCTTTCTTTTTGCTCAAAAAACAATATGCGCCTAGGGCTTGCATAATTCGTTGCAAACTCGCTATTAAAAAATTCTCCCAGGCGCTTTCAAAAGATGTGTTTTTCAAAAACGGATTTGCAGAATGCCAAAGCCTAAATAATTGCTCAATGCTTTCCGCCGGGAGCATCATATAGGGGTCTTGCAAAAGAGATGCCGCATCGTAGTAGATAGAACCGTTCCTCGCTCCCTGAAAATCCACAAATGCTATTTGAGATTCTTTAATCATCACGTTTTGCGATTGAAAATCCCGGTGCATCAGAACTCTTGGCTGCTCGGCTGCTCTTTTTGCCAAATTCTTAAAAAACTCGGTTAAATCAGCGGGGATTTCTTTCATTCCCAAATATCCCTGCAAATAATTTTCCGCAAAATAAGAAGTTTCCCAAAGGTAATCGCTTTCGCCAAAAACTCTGCCTGCAAGTTCACTGTCCAACTCAAATGCTTTTTCGCTTGCCTCTTGCCAAGCGATTAGCTTTTCCAAAACAAGCGGATAATACAACATAGGCTGCTCGGTATCGCAAAGGCGAACAGAACCCAAATCCTGCATAACAACCCGCCTTTCCGTTGCGTCAACCGCATAAATTTCAGGAGTCGGAAGCCCCAAACCGCCGAACAGTTTTCCGTAGCGAACAAAATGCTCAAAATCTTGGTCTTCGCTGTGAGATTGCTGCAAAATCAGCGAGTGGCCATTGGCTTGCATTCGGTAATATTTTCTTCCGGAGCCTGCTGAACCTGCTACTTCTAATTTAGAGTTGAGAGTTGAGAGTTGAGAGTTGAGAGTTGAGTTGATTGCTTCCATTAATCCTTTTGGGTTGCCTATGTCTATCCAAGTTCCTTTTGTTATTAAGACAAAAGGGATTTCGTGTTGCCAGAAGTCTCTTATGTCTTTTTCGCTTTCTTTTATTTTTTCCCACGCTTTTGCCGAATACCACGATATACCGGTGAATGTGGCGTTGCTTGAACCTGCGGTCCCGAATTTATTTTTTATGCCGCATAGCAAATGCTCTTTGTCTATGCAAAGGGTGTTTATTTTAGAGTTATCAATGGCTAGGAGTGCGCAAGTTGCACCGGAGTTCCTCGCTTTTTCTAAAAAAATTTCAACATCCAAATCATGTTCGCAATCTCCGTTAAGCACCAAGAGTTCGCCGCGCTCCCCTTCTCTCCACATTCTGTGTATGGGGCCGCCTGTGCCTAAAAGTTCTTCTTCTACCCAAACCTTGTCTATGCCCAGTTCTGTTGCGGCATTTTGCACCTGCTCTGCCAGGTGATGTGCATTTGCGTGAATTTTTCCGGAGCCGAGTTTTTTTGCCAGAGCAACCTGCCTTGCCAAGGGCGAGCCATTCACAATCGGAATTAGTGGTTTTGCGATTCGGCAGGTCAAAGGGCGAAGCCTTGTCCCCAAACCTGCCGCTAAAATAAGAACGTGAAGCACGGGGGAAAGGTAGAAATTTCTAAAAAACTTCCTCTGCGTAAACCAAACTTGTCCCCTGCTTTTCCGCCATCTTAGGCAACTTTTGCAAAAGCTCTATGTTTTTTTCCGTAAGCTCAAACAGCAAAATAGCTTTGCCGTTTTTACGTGCCGTTCTAAGTGCCTTATTAACTTGTTCATTGAATTCCTCATAAATATCCAAGCTATTTCTGCGGCATCTGATATCCTTTTTCACACATTCTTCGGGCGATAGCAAACTTGCGGTTCCGCTTTTGGTCAAATCCCAAAACCATAAATTTTTCTCGCGCAGCACCTTTTCCAGCACTTGAACAGAAGCGGGGTGAATTAAAAAATCTTCTCCGTAAAGAGCGGCAAAACCATTTGCATTGTCAAATTTTTTCAATTGCTCGTTTAACCTTTTGGCAAGCTCTTTTTCACTGGTTATCCCAAGTGGAATTTGATTCTTTTTTTCCGTATTGTAAATCATTTCACTGCGGTTTTCCATCGGAATCCAAGGGATTATATTTGCACTTGACTTTTTACCGGTTTCCAAAAGCTCCGGCCTGGAAGATGGGATTAGCAAATTGTAGGTGAAATTCAGTTTTTCCAGTATTTCCGGTTTATTCCTTAAAACCTTGTTCTGCTCCTTTGCCGCCAAAACAACGGCGAGTTTTGAGGAATTCGGTTGCCATAATGAGTCTATTATGCGTATTTCCAGCAATGGGTAAACTCCCCTATCGCTTTCATATTTTAGGAGCGCACGCCCGTTCTTGATTTCTCTCATCCAGTGAATTGTGCCATTGTGCCTCTCAATTTCTCTGGAAGCACGTAGCATATAGTTCGGAATGGATATCCCGTTTGGAACAAGCCATATTTCGTTTGCAACATTGGTATCCGTTTTCGGATTGGTTAGCTTAATTTCTTTATGAACATTAAGCGTTTTTTTGAGGTTTTCGTTCAAAAACAAGGGATCGCTTACGTCGGGTACCTGTTCCGACTCCGAGTTTGCCGGTTTTGCATTTTTTTTACCGATAATCAGACCTGTGCCGAGCAAAACGGCAAATAAGAACACTGCTGTGCCTATTAAAACTTTAAGCGGAATTTTACGTAGCATGGCAAAGGAAATAAAATTTTCTATCTTCACCCGTAACATATAAAAAAAGGAGAGTTTATGGCTATTACCAAAGTTTGGTTAGACGAATCGGAAAACGAGTGTACAATGTGCGGTGCTTGCGAAGCGGTTTGCGACGGTGTTTTTGAAGTCCCGGAGAAAATGACGGTTAAGAAAGACGCAGATTTTGCCGCAAACGAGGCGGAAATAAAAGAAGCCGCTGATAGCTGCCCCACAGGGGTCATTGCTTATGCTGTGGATGGCGGAGAGGGAAGGGCAAATTAGATGAGTGCATTGGTAGGCATACTCAGCGGCTCCACTTCGGATAAGCCCGTTGTGGATAAAATCACCTCGGTTTTGGATGAACTTGGCGTGGCTTGGGAATATTCGGTTCTCTCTGCGCACCGCACACCTAATAAGGTTGCACGTTATTCAAAGGAAGCCGAGGGTAGAGGCTTGGCTGTGCTGATAGGCGTTGCCGGTCTTTCCGCTGCTTTGCCGGGTTGCCTTGCCGCACACACGACCTTGCCTGTTATCGGAGTTCCTTGCGATGGCGGCTACCTTGGTGGTGCAGATGCCCTTTACTCGGTGGCTCAAATGCCTCCCGGAATTCCTGTTGCGGCGGTTGGAATAGGCAATGGCAAAAATGCCGCATATTTAGCCGCTTCCATTCTCTCTATTTCGCATCCGAATGTAAAAGAAAAATTGCAGGCTTACCGGAAGAGCTTAGGTGATGAATAAAAGCACATACGAAAGCCCCTTACTATCTAGGTATTCTTCCGGTGAAATGCTGTTTTTGTTCAGTCCGCAGTTCAAGCATCAAACTTGGCGTAAGTTGTGGATTTGGCTTGCAGAGGGTGAAAAGGAACTTGGCCTTTCCATTACAGATGAGCAAATTGCAGAACTCAAAGCACATGAGAGCGATATAAACTGGGAAGAGGCCGCAGAAGAAGAAAAACGCCGCCGCCATGATGTTATGGCTCATGTTCATGCTTACGGCTTGCAGGCACCAAAGGCAAAAGGAATCATACACCTCGGCGCAACCAGTGCTTATGTCGGAGACAACACCGATTTAATTCAAATGCAGCAAGGGTTGATTTTTATCCGCCGCCGCCTGTGCAAGGTCATAGACAAACTCTCAAACTTTGCCGTGCAATACAAGGCTCTGCCGATTTTAGGGCGTACACATTTTCAAGCGGCGCAACTAACGACCGTTGGCAAACGCACTGCGCTCTGGATTCAAGACCTGCTGATTGACCTTG
Source organism: Fibrobacteria bacterium GUT31 (assembly GCA_001462225.1). GTDB lineage: Bacteria > Fibrobacterota > Fibrobacteria > Fibrobacterales > Fibrobacteraceae > Fibrimonas. Next base: position 6,520 of record LIUH01000203.1, read on the forward strand.
AAGAGGTGAACCATTTAATAGAGATTCTGCCGTTCAGGGGTGTTAAAGGCACAACCGGTACGCAAGCGAGTTTTATGGAACTCTTTAGCGGTGACCACGAAAAAATTAAAAAGCTGGATTCTTATGTAAGCCAAAAAGCGGGCTTTAAAAAAGTCCTTTCAATCACGGGGCAAACATATACCCGCAAATGGGACTATATTGTGAATAATGTTCTGGCCTCGCTGGCTACAAGTTTGAGCAAGTTCGCTACTGATTTGCGCCTTATGCAAGGCCTAAAGGAAATTGAAGAACCCTTTGAAAAAGAGCAAATAGGCTCCTCTGCAATGGCGTATAAAAGAAACCCTATGCGTTCCGAGCGCATATGTTCCCTTGCCCGCTTTGTAATAGCGATGCCGCAAAGCACTGCCTTTACCCAAAGCACCCAGTGGTTTGAACGCACCTTGGACGACAGCGCAAACAAAAGGCTCGCAATCCCGGAAGCCTTTTTAGCGACAGATGCCATGTTGATTTTAGCGGAAAACATCGCTAACGCAATGGTAGTTTATCCTAAAATAATAGAGAGGCACATAAACGAAGAATTGCCTTTTATGGCAACGGAAAATATTTTGATGGAAGCGGTGAAAAAAGGCGGAGATAGACAACTATTGCACGAAGAAATCCGCAAACTTTCGCAACAGGCGGCATATACGGTTAAAGGAGAAGGCAAGGACAATGATTTGCTGGAGCGTATTTTGACCTCCGAAAAATTCGGGCTTAAGCGTGAGGATTTTGAGCATATTTTGGATTTGAAAAAATTTATAGGCCGTGCACCGGAGCAAACCGAAGAATTTGTGAACCATGAAGCAAGGCCGGCTATTGAAGCGTTTAATGATTGGAAAAATACAGGCAGCACAGAGGTAAAGGTATAATGTTCACCGGAATAGTTCAAACTTGCGGAAAGATTGCGGAGCTAAACAAACTCGGCGATGCCCTGCAAATGAAAATTTTTGCGGAAAATTACTTTGTGAACTGCAAAAAAGGCGATAGCATTGCAAATAACGGCGTATGCCTCACCATAGAGAGTTGCACGGCGAGCGAAGCGATTTTCACGCTGATAAACCAGACGGTGATCAACACCTCTTTTAGAGAGGCCCGCGTTGGAAACTTAGTGAATTTGGAACTCCCCTGCCGCCCCGATTCCCTTATGGGTGGGCATTTTGTAATGGGACATATAGACAGCACGGCAACGGTAAAACAGGTTGTTAAAAGGGAAACCGGCTTGGAAATAGATTTGGAAATTCCGGAAAATCTCTCTAAGTATGTTATACACAGAGGCTCCATAGCTTTGAACGGAATTAGCCTTACCGTTGCGGAAGTGCCAAAAGAAAATCTAGTTCGAGTGGCCATTATTCCCGAAACCATAAAAGTGACAAATATAAGCAATTGGGAGTTGGGCAGCCTTGTGAATGTGGAAGTCGATATGATGGGGAAGTATATTGAGAAGTTGTTGGCGAACTATAAGTTGAGAGTTGAGAGTTAGGAATTGAGAGTTATGCTTTACGGAATTTTTTCGGATATTCATGGTAATTTGCAGGCTTTGGAAGCGGTGCTCTGCTCTATGGATTCGCGCAAGGTTGAAAGGCGTATTTGCCTTGGCGATATTGTTGGCTATGGAGTAAACCCAAATGAGTGTGCCACCCTTGTAAAGCAGCACAGCGATTTATGTATTTTGGGAAATCACGATAATGTGGCGTTGAAGCGGGAAACTTACTCGGATTTTAACATTTACGCAAAAACAGCAATGGAATGGACATGGTCGCATATAAGCGACCAAACAAAGGATTACTTGTTATCGCTGCCTTATGTTGTAGAAGAGGAAATTTTCACCTTTGTGCATTCTTCGCCAATGTCTCCAGCGGATTGGCATTATGTTGCGGATTTGGATGGAGCTTTGGAAGCATTTTCCTATTTCAAAACACCTTATTGTTTTATTGGGCATACCCACAGCCCTGTTATGGTTGCGACAAATAGCGAAAACCCATACGAAGATATTCCTATAATTTCGGATGGCCCCCTTTACCGCCCTCAAGAAAATGAAAAAATTTTGGTAAACGTAGGTTCGGTTGGGCAACCTAGGGATAGGGATAACCGTGCCTGCTGGTGCTTGGTGGACAGCGAGTGCAATTGGGTAGAATTTATACGGGTTGAGTATGATATTGACAGGACTCAAGACGCAATGCGCAAGGAAAATCTGCCTCTGTTCCTAATAGAGAGACTCGCTTTGGGAAGGTAAATTCTAACGGCGCAACCAGTCCAGTGCATTTAAAACTTTAATGCCTTTATGTTCTTCGGTGAAAAACTTATCCATCGTAAGCAGGAATTTCGGATTATGATCGTTTATCGCATCCAAAGATTTCAATTCCCTATCAAATGTTGCTTTGCCTCCTAACTCCTGCGATACTTGATAATATTCAACCGAACCGTTTTTGACCGCAACAAAATCAACCTCAGAATCGTTAATTTTTCCTATGCTAACTTCGTATCCGCGTCTAAGCAATTCCAAATACACCACATTTTCAAGAATATGGCCAACATCACCTTCACGGCCAAGCAAAAAATAACGAAGCCCTATATCTGCCAAATAATATTTTGCATTCGTTTTCAAATGCTGCTTGCCTTTTATATCGTAGCGGTTTGCTCTGTGCATAACAAAAGCATCCAGTAAACCGTCTAAATAACTCTCTATGGTTGCCACATCTATTTTCAAACCTTCGGCTTCAAGCATATTTTTAATATTGCGGACAGATGTTTCGCTACCTATATTATCAAACATAAATTTTATAATACGCATTAAACGCGAGACATCTTTTACATTCTTGCGTTCCACAATGTCTTTCAGAACTATGGTGTCAAATAAACCTTTCAGAAAAAGGCGTATCTGCTCCTTATCCCACCGGGCTTCGGTCGGCAAAAGCGGGTTTTGGTCTGCTGTCATTTGAATGGCGTATGGAAAACCGCTGTTGTGCAGGTAGTCATGGAAAATATCGTCTTTTACCATATTCGCAAACGGATATGCTGAAATATATTCCTTAAATGAAAGCGTAAACATCTGTATGGTTACATAGCGCCCGGAAAGCAATGTAGCCAACTCGCCGGACAATATTCTGGAATTGGAACCCGTTAGGTAAAGGTCAACATTGTCTCGTAAACGCAAACTGTTAACGGCTCTTTCAAAATTCTGAACATTTTGAATTTCGTCCAAAAAGATATAATTCATTTTGTCTTCTGCCAAATGGGATTTTAAGTAACTATGCAGTTTTTTCCAGTCCAGCAAATCCGAAAAATCCGCATCTTCAAAATTTATTGTCTGGATTTGTGAAGGCAGAACGCCATTATTTAGCAGATGTTTTTGGAAAATTTTGAATAAAAAAGACTTCCCGCTCCTGCGAATTCCGGTGACTATTTTTATGGTATCTGCCTTGCCCTGCCAAGAAAGCAGAGTTTTAAGATACTGTGGTCTCTCTATAATTGCCCGCATTTTAATCCTTTAAGTTAATTTTGTAGAATTGAACCGCACAAAAACGCTTAAATTGCGTACTTTATGGGTTTGTATTCTACAAATTTTGCCATTAATGGGTAATTTAGTAAAAAAAGTTTGCCCCAAAATTTTCTATTTTATTAAAGACAAACCATAAAAGACGGAGAATAACCGATGAAAATCTCTCTATCGCTAACCCTGTTGCTCGCCCTATTCTGCACAATATTCCTATCTTGCGCAACCGCTCCCACCCAAGCAACACAGCAAATTCCAAATGATGCACAGGCACCTAACGATAGGGACAGTACGTATGTTAATAAAGAAAACTACGACAAAATCATAGCCGATTTTACCGAAGCTATACGGCTAAATCCGAATTTTGCGGAGGCATATAGAGAGAGGGGCAATGCGTATGCCGATAAAGAAGACTACGACAGAGCTATAGCTGACTATAACGAAGCTATACGGCTGGAACCCAATGTTGCGGAGGCATATAACGATAAGGGCCGTGCGTATGCTAATAAAGAAGATTACGACAGAGCAATGACCGACTATAACGAAGCTATACGGCTGAATCCGAATTTTGCGGAGGCATATTTCAATAGAGGCAATGCGTATCTCAACAAAGAAGACTACGACAGAGCTATAGCAGACTACACAGAAGCTATAAGGCTGAACCCGAATTTTGTGGAGGCCTATAACAATAGGAGCTATGCGTATATCAACAAAGAAGATTACGACAGAGCTATAGCCGACTGTGACGAGGCTATACGGCTGAACCCAAACCATACGACGGCCTATTATAATAGGGGCAATGCGTATATCAACAAAAAAGATTACGACAAAGCCATGGCCGACTATAACGAAACTATACGGCTGAACCCGAATCTTGAGGCGGCATATTACAAGAGGGGCAATGTGTATCTCAACAAAGAAGACTACAACAGAGCTATAGCTGACTTTAATGAAGCTATACGGCTGAACCCGAATTTTGTGGAGGCCTATAACAATAGGGGCTATGCGTATATCAACAAAGGAGACCTCGACAGAGCTATAGCGGACTGTAACGAAGCTATACGGCTGAATCCGAATCATAGTACGGCCTATTACAATAGGGGCAATGCGTATGCTAATAAAAAAGACTACGATAAAGCAATAGCCGACTATAATGAAACTATAAGGCTGAACCTGAATGTTGCGGAGGTATATTATAATAGAGGCAATGTGTATTTCAACAAAGAAGACTACAACAGAGCTATAGCCGACTACACAGAAGCTATAAGGCTGGAACCGAATTATGCGACGGTATATCAAAATAGAGGCAATGCGTATTTCAACAAAGAAGACTACGACAGAGCTATAGCCGACTACACAGAAGCTATAAGGCTGAACCCGAATTATGTGGATACATATAACAATAGGGGTAACGCGTATCTCAACAAAGGAGACTACAACAGAGCTATAGCGGACTACACGGAAGCTATACGGTTGGATCCGAATTTTGCGATGGCATATAACAATAGAGGCTATGTGTATTTCAACAAAGAAGACTACGACAAAGCAATAACGGACTACACAGAAGCTATACGGCTAAATCCGAATTTTGCGATGGCATATAACAATAGGGGGAGTGCGTATTTCGACAAAGGAGACTACGACAGAGCAATACCGGATTACACAGAAGCTATGCGGTTAAACCCGAATTATGCGACGGCCTATAACAATAGGGGCGGCGCGTATCTCAACAAAAAAGACTACGACAGAGCTATAGCAGACTACACAGAAGCTATGCGATTGAACCCGAATTATGCGGATGCATATTACAATAGGGGCAATGCGTATTTCAACAAAAAAGACTACGGCAGAGCAATAACAGACTACACAGAAGCTATGCGGTTGAATCCGAATTATGCGATGACATATAACAATAGGGGTAACGCGTATCTCAACAAAGAAGACTACGACAGAGCAATAGCCGACTACACAGAAGCTATAAGGCTAAACTCAAATTTTGCGACGGCCTATAATAATAGGGGTCGTGCGTATGTTAATAAAGGAGACTACGACAGAGCTATAGCCGATTACACTGAAGCTATAAGGCTGAACCCGAATTATGCGGATGCATATTACAGGAGGAGCAGTGCGTATTTCAACAGAGAAGACTACGACAGAGCTATAGCGGACTATACCCAAGCAATACGGCTGGAACCGAATTTTGCGGATGCATATCACAATAGAGGCAATGCGTATTTCAATAAAAAAGACTACGATAGAGCTATAGCCGACTACACAGAAGTAATACGGCTGGAACCGAATGATGCGACGGCATATAATGATAGAGGTACTGCGTATGCTGATAAAGAAGACTACGACAAAGCCATGGCCGACTATAACGAAGCTATACGGCTGAATCCGAATTTTGCGATGGCCTATTACAATAGGGGGCGTGCGTATGCTGATAAAGAAGACTATGACAAAGCTATAACAGACTACACAGAAGCTATATGGCTGAATCCGAATTTTGCGATGGCATATTACAATAGGGGGAGTGCGTATGCCGATAAAAAAGACTACGACAGAGCTATAACAGACTACACAGAAGCTATACGGCTGAATCCGAATTATGCGTTGGCATATTACAATAGAGGTCGTGCGTATTTCAACAAAAAAGACTATGACAGAGCTATAGCCGACTACACAGAAACTATACGGCTGAACCCGAATTATGCAATGGCCTATAACAATAGGGGCAATGCGTATTTCAACAAAAAAGACTACGACAGAGCAATACCGGACTACACAGAAACTATACGGCTAAACCCGAATTATGCGTTGGCCTATTACAATAGGGGCGACGCGTATTCTAAAAAAGAAGACTACGACAGAGCTATAGTTGACTACACCCAAGTAATACGGCTGGAACCGAATGATACGGATGCATATTACAATAGGGGCAATGCGTATTTCGGCAAAAAAGACTATGACAAAGCAATAGCCGACTATAACGAAACTATACGGCTGAACCCGAATTTTGCGATGGCACATAGCAACAAAGGCAATGCGTATTTCAACAAAAAAGACTACGACAAAGCAATAGCCGAATACTCAGAAGCTATACGGTTGAACCCGAATTATGCGACGGCATATTACAATAGAGGCGATGCGTATTCTAAAAAAGAAGACTACGACAAAGCAATAGCCGAATACTCAGAAGCTATACGGTTGAACTCGAATTATGCGGCGGCATATTACAATAGAGGTGATGTGTATTCTAAAAAAGAAGACTACGACAGAGCCGTAGCGGATTGGGAATCCGTATTGCGAATAGACCCAAATCATTCCAATGCAAAAAAGAATCTGGAAATCATCCGAGGGAAAATGAAGCAATAAAGGACTAACCATATGAGGTCATTTATGAGCAAAACGAAAGGATTATGGTAATTTTTCTAAAAATTAACAAAAAAATAACAAAAATTAATAAAAAGCCTTGACATTTTGGCAAAACATTGCTATTTTTACGTTGAATAATAAACATCGTAAACTTTATGGCTGCTAAAAAAAAATACTTAAATAAAAACGTTTACGAGGCATCCGTTGAACGCGTTGACTTTATATTTAAAAATTTTGAAAAAATATACCTGTCCTTTAGCGGCGGAAAAGATAGCGCGGTTATGCTAAATCTGGTGGTTGATTACATGAAGCAGCATAATATAACCCAAAAGATTGGCATATTGTTTATAGACCTAGAGGGGCAATATCAGATGACTATTGATTTCATTAAAGATATATTGACGAAAAACCGCGATTTATTTGATGTGTACTGGTGCTGTCTGCCGTTGAATCTTAGAAATTCCCTGAGCGTTTTTCAACCTTTTTGGACACCTTGGAACTTAAAAGACAAGGATAAATGGATTAGGAATTATCCCGATTTTCCGTGTATTACGGAAAAAAACAATCCTTTTCCTTTTTTCAAAAAATATATGGAATTTGAGGGATTCATTTTCAAATTCGGAGAATGGTATGCGAACGGCAAAAAAACGGCGTGTTTAGTGGGAATTCGCTCTGATGAAAGCCTTAACCGCTTTAGAACCATAGCTTTAAAACAAAAAAGAATGCTAAATAACCTAAACTGGACAACCAAAATATCCTACACCGAAGATTTATACAGTTGCTACCCTATTTTTGACTGGACAGGCAAAGATATATGGGTAGGAAACTATAAATTTAACTGGGATTATAATAGATTATATGATCTGTTTTACAAAGCAGGGATTAGACTGGAAAGAATGAGAATCTGCCAGCCTTATGGAGACGACCAACGCATAGGATTGAATTTATTTCGCGTAATAGAACCTGAAATCTGGGCAAAAGTGGTTAATCGGGTTAGCGGTGCAAATTTCGGCAATATTTATTGCGGAACCAAAGTACTCGGATATAGAAGCGTAAAATTGCCGAGAGGACACACATGGAAAAGTTATACCAAACTACTGCTGGAAACGCTTCCGAAAGCTACAGCGGAAAATTACATGGTGAAGTTCGGCAAATTCATAAAACATTGGCAAACGAGAGGTTCTGTTGTGAATACATCATGGCTGCCGGCAGAAGCGCTTGTTTCCGGCAAACTCTCAACGCGCGGAAGCAAAAACATGCCGCTTGTAATTTATACGAAAATCCCCGATAAACTTCCGATATGGGCGGAAATGAAAAAACTCGGGCCTAGTTGGCGACGCATGGCTATATGTATTTTAAAAAACGACCAATTGTGCCGCTCTCTCTCTTTTTCGCAAACAAAAAAACAGCGAGAACGTATGCAGTTCTTATTGGAAAAATACAAAATAATATAGGAGCAAAAAATGAGGCAAAAAAAATGCAAAAGCCCCGTCTATAACATTAAAGCCATTCCGGTAGAAAAACTGAGGGCCAACGAGTACAACCCCAATCGCGTTGCACCGCCGGAAATGGAGCTTTTATACCGCAGCATAAAGGAAGACGGCTATACAATGCCCATAGTCGTTTATCACCGTGAAGCAGATGATGTGTATGAGATAGTGGACGGTTTTCACAGATACTCCATAATGCTGATGTACCCGGACATATACAAGAGAGAAAATGGCCTCCTTCCTTGTTCAATTATAGAAAAACCCATCAGTGAACGCATGGCTTCTACCATAAGGCACAACAGGGCACGAGGCAGCCATAATGTGGACTTGATGAGCAACATAGTAGCTGAGCTGGTGGAGCTAGGTAAAAACGATAAGTGGATTTCCAAGCATCTCGGAATGTCCATAGATGAAATTTTAAGATTGAAGCAGGTAACGGGTTTGGCTTCTCTGTTTAAGAACCAAGATTTTTCCGATACTTGGGAAATGGAGTTTGTATAGCAGCTGCTGATTTACTATATTTCCCTTATGCACTATCTATTCCTGTTAATCTTTCTTTTGATAATCTCTTGTGCTCCGGCAGAAAAAACCATTCCTCCCGGCGTTGATATATTCAAGGTAGAGGCAACGGCTAATGAGGCTCTGGCTCTTGCAAAAACGGATTCTGCGCAAATAACCAAAATTTCGCTTTATTTGGAATTCATATCCAAACGAATTGATTTGCTGGACAGCATATCCACAGCCTTGCCCATAACGGCAGCAAGCGAAAATCAGTTGCAGATTGCGCTTTTAAGGGAAGAAGTCACATTTTTGCGCAAATTTCTGGAAAACCAAGACAAAGTACCCCTGATAAATCCAAGCCGCAAACAATTGCCGGAGGCACCGAGTCCCTTTCCGCAGGAATATGACCAAGCTCAATACTTGTTTTCCCAAAAGAACTACGAAGCAGCGGCAAAACAGTTTGAAAAGGTAACGGTTCTCTATCCCAAAAGCGATTGGGCAGACGATGCTTGGTATTGGGCAGGCGAATCGCAAATGGCACTTGGCAACTATGCGCTGGCGGTTTCGGCTTTTGAAAAGGTGTTTTTCTACACGGAATCCGTTAAGCAAGCCGATGCTCAGTTCCAAATAGGAATATGTTTGCTGAGAATGGGAAATGCCGAGCAGGCGAAAAACGCCCTTCGCAAAGTTCAGGAATTTTATCCCAAAAGCCCAAGAGCATTGCAAGCGCAAACGGAATTGAATAAATTAAAGTGATTTTAACCGCTAATCTTCTTCTTCTTCAACTACACGGCTGTTCCTTTTAGGTGCGGGGGTCGGCTTTTTTGCAGGACTGACCTGACCTTTTCCGCGGGTGCCTTCACGCTCTCTGCGGCGGATTTCGGTATCGTCCGGGAAAAATTCGTCAAACGCAAAGCCGATGCCTATGCCAAACACAATTCCAACCGGCGGAATGGCCTCTCCTTTGTCTATTTCGGTAACCAAAGAATAAATCTTATCATCATCATCCACACCCCATGAGTCGTTGGTCCTTCCCCATGTGTTTCCACCGTCTTTTAAGCCATTGCCTATGGTGTAAACGCCTATCATAGCCTGCAAGAAATACCATTGGTCACTCAAATAGGTAATGGATATGTCAAACTCATAACCCAAACAAGTTATCAGCTTGCGAGTTCTGTCTCCTGCTTCAAAATTAGACGGTTTCGATTCGTGGTCATAAAAAACCGTTCCGTAAGAGGCCTGAAAACCCAGATGTATTGGGCTTTTTGGGAACAGATAATATGCCAAGCCGACACGCCAGCCCATTCCACCGTCTAAAGAGTATTCATCAGGATAAGCAGGATCGTCGTGCGCAGGAATAAAGCCGCCGGTAAGAAAAGCGGAAGCATGCCAGCGGGTTATGTATTCAACCCCCGCGCCGAAACCAAACCAGTTAGCACCCATCACAGGGAATTTTGTTCCCATTCCCAGCTCAAGAATCAAACGGTCTTTTAACCAATCACGGCGACGTAAAGAGGTTGCATATTCATCTGCACGCTGGTCCTCTTCATATTGCCTGCGTGCGGCACGATCATCTTCTTGGACAGTTCTTTGCGCCCAAACGAAGCTTGAGCAGAGCAAAAGCGAAATAAATACTAAAAAAATTCGTTTAACCATGATTCATATAAAATACATTTTTTTGGAATATATGGCAAATTTTTAGTCATCTTTTTTCCAAATTATTTATCATTTCCTCGTTCATGAGCATTTTTCGAGGTTTACTGCCGTTCGGCTTGCCGCAAATCCCCTCTGCTGTCAACTGATCCATTATTTTGCCGGCACGGGCAAACCCAATACTGAGCCTCCTCTGCAAGGTACTTATTGAAAGTTCGCCGGCTTCCAAACCCAAGTACGCGGCTTCCCAAAACAACTTATCTTTTTCCTTGGGCGGGGCAACTTTTGTATCGTCAAAGCCTTCAACATCTCCCAAATCAAAGGTTTCTAACATCTCATAATTTACATTTTGACCGGAGCAGGCGTTTGCAAGAGCTTCTACCTCTGAGTCTTTTAAAAAAGCCCCGTGAAGGCGAATTGGCTCCGGCTTATCATTTGAACGGAACAGCATATCGCCCTTTCCAAGCAGTTTTTCTGCACCCGAACAGTCTAAAATGGTCTTTGAATCTACGTGCGAGGCTACCTTGAAACTTATTCGGGATGGCAAATTCGCCTTTATTACGCCTGTAATTACATTTACAGAGGGTCTTTGGGTGGCGAGTACCAAATGAATGCCCACAGCTCTGGCTTTTTGCGCTATGCGGGCGATGCTGGTTTCTATTTCTTTGCCGGCGGTCATCATCAAATCTGCCAACTCGTCTATTATAACAACTATAAAAGGCATTTGTTTTCGGTCTTCTTCGGGCACATCTTCGCCGAGTTCGGAGGCTTTGAACTTATCGTTAAAACCTTCAATATTCCTAACGCGGGCGTTTGCCAAAACATCGTAGCGTCTGTCCATTTCCACGCAAAGCCATTTTAGAGCTTGCACCGCTACCTCCGGCGATGTCACAACCGGATGCAAGAGGTGGGGAATATCCTTGTACATAGCTAATTCCACTACTTTCGGATCAACCAAAATCAAGCGAACCTCGTCGGGCGTTTTGCTCAACAGAATGCTTGCCAAAAGAACATTTATGCAAACGGATTTTCCGGCTCCTGTTTGCCCGGCTATAAGCAAATGAGGGGTTTTTGCCAGGTCCGTTACAAAAGCATCTCCCATTACATCTTTGCCGAGTACCACTTGAATTTTTTTGGGATCTTTTACAAATCTAGGCGATTCCAGGATTTCCCTGCAATAAATCATTTGCGGCTTTTTGTTCGGGAGTTCTACGCCAACGGCAGACTTACCGGGTATTGAAGATATAACCCGGACCGAAGCGGCTTTAAGCATTAGCGCCAAATCGTCCGATAAGCTCTCAAATCTGGAAACCTTTACGCCGGGTCCCGGCTCTATTTCAAAGCGGGTTATCACAGGGCCGGTCATAATGCCGGTCACTTTGCCTTTTACCTTAAAATTTACCAATTGCGACTCTATTTCCGCCCCTGTTCTCTGAAGTTCTTCTTCGGTATAATCTATAGTTTGGTCCGGCACGGGAGCTAAAATTTCCGATGGAAGCGGAATGCGGTATTCGTCGTAGTAGGTGGGGTCTTTGAAGTTTGTGCTTAGTTGAGGGTTTAGTTCGGAATTTAGTTGAGAATTGAGAGTTGAGAGTTGAGAGTTATTTTCGCCTTGTTCTTCGACTTTCAAATCTTCATTCTTCATTCTCCACTCTCCACTCTCCACTCTCAACTGTTCCCCCGCTCTCAACTCTTCCTGTTTTAGTAACCCTTCTATCCTAAGCTCTCTGCCTTTTATGTCTTCCCATTCGTTTATGTCTTTTATGCGTTTGTACTCGGCAAGTTCGTCGCGTAGGCGGCGGATTTCGCGAGGGTCTGTGGTGAAGGCTAGTTGGCGATTTATTTGTTCTATTACGTCTGTGGCCGGTTCTTCCGTGTCTGCGGGAATTTGAGGAATTTTTGTTAACTCCCGTTTCTCTTGCTTTCCAAACGGAGAGCCTTTGGCCGGTTTGACTTCGCCTAATTTTACGGCAATATAGTCACCGGTATCATGTGCTTTTATATAAGTTGTGGCTTGGGGCAATTCCCTTGCGAAGTCCAGTTTGTAAAGAAAAGTTTGAACGCCGAGTTTTATTTTTTTTACCCATGTAAATAGATGTTTAGGTCTTAGCCCGAAGCAAAAAGAAGTCATTAAAATGCCAAGGACCGAGCAAAATAAAAGCCCGCCGGTATCTTGCCCAAAAATCGGCGGAAAGGTTTTTTTTACCAAAAATAAACCTATAAATCCGGCATATTCCCTCGGTGCCATTTTGAAGTTGAGCGGGATGCCTTTCAGGGTATCCGGCATAATTATGGCTAAAATTACGCTGAAAAATACATATAGCAAGAAAAAGCCAAATGTATAATGCCCGAATGGAATAGCACTTTCTATCGGTTGTTTCAGCACTTTCTTTAGAAAAAGCCAGCACAAAAAAGAGAGATGCGCAGCCAATAGCAAAATCAGCGGAAACGGTCCGAAAAACGTGAGTTGAGTGCCTGCAAATTTTTCCGCATAAGGCCCAAAGCCACCGGTTAAAGACATCGCAGAAGCCAAAAATAAAAGCAGCAGAAAAACGAATAATGCTATGAATTTAGCCCTATTGCCGAAGGCAACTGTTTCCGCAGAAACAGCCATTGTTCCGGCTCTAAGTTTTTTTTTCCTTTTGGGCATGGTTTTGGGCATGTGGAGTATAAATATAGAATTTACCCTTGCTTTTTCGGAAAAAATATATATATTCTCAACATAAAGAAAGGATAAGAAAAATGAGTGACTTTCTAAATCGGTTTCGCGAAAATCCTTTTTTAGGGATAGCCCGTGGCTTGCCGCCGGAGCAGGCTGTTGCTTGTGCGGAATGTTGCGTCAATTCCAAACTCGGATTTATAGAGGTTCCGCTAAACACGGCAAATGCCGCAACCGCTCTTAAAAATCTATGCGAAGAAGGCGAAAAAAGGGAATTGCTGGTAGGTGCGGGAACAATAATAACCTTGCAAAATTTGCAAGTAGCTCTTGATTGCGGAGCCAAATTTATAGTAATGCCCGGCACAAATCCCGAAGTGATTCAAAAATGCGTTGAAAAAAACATTCCCTGCATCCCGGGTGCATTAACCCCAACGGAAATTATGCAAGCACACATAATGGGAGCTACAGCCGTAAAAGTTTTCCCCGTTTCTATGCTCGGCGGAGCGCAATACATAAAAGAACTGCGAGGCCCTTTTAAAGATATCCCCTTGCTTGCGTGCGGCGGAGTCAAAGCTGAAAATGTCCGAGATTTTTTTAAAGCGGGTTGCGACTATGTCTCTTTCGGTGCCAGTGTATTTTCCATTCCGAACATGGAAAGCGGAAACTGGGAAAACATCGGCAATTTAATCTCGTTAATCTGCTCTCCCGAACCGCGAAATCCTACCGTAACCCGCATTCTCAACTGAGCCTTCACATTTACAACCTCGCTTGCCAAATCTTTCAAAAAAACCTGTATTTCAAAGTTCGCTATCTTTTCCGGAATGGATAAGAACTCATCTACGCAATTTTTGAGGCGTTGTCAAGGCATTTTTAGGATTTTTTTTACCCTACTGCCCACCCCGCAACATTCCTCTCCTCTTTCCCAAACACAACGCCTATCTTGAAAACATTGCAACCTTTTTCCAAATAGGGGACATAATATTTTTTATCCTCAATCTGCTTCAACGCACTTTCAACAGGCTTGTCAAGTTTAGCTTCTATCACAAATACATTCTTTTGCAATTTTATAACAGCATCAACACTGCCAACCGCCGAATGAACTTCTATCTCGCAGTTATAACCCATCATATTCAAAATATTGGAAAAAGCGAACTCAAAATAATATTCGGTTAGGTTGGTGATTAAATCATATTTTATGCTCTGCATGTAAATTTTGATTGTTTCCATAAATGCATCTACATCGCCGCTTTGCAAAGCATTGAATAGTTTGCCCATAACTGAGGCTTGTTTGAGTCTGTCAAAACCAGACCGCCTTGAAAGAAACTCGGAAAAAGAACTGCGAACTTCCACATTGGGATAGCCAAGTTTATAAGTTCCCGATTCGCTATCGTAATCTTTAATTGTCAAATATCCTGCCTGATACATAAGAGGAATCAGGAAAATCTCATCATCGTTATATTTGCCAAATGCCTCTGGTGGAAATACTATGTTTTCAATATCGGCTACGTCCGCACCGTTTTTATCTATGAATTTTGCCAAGAAGCTCGGAGTGCCTGTTTCTCCCCAAAAGGCTCTGAAATGGCCGTTGTTTCCAAAATGCTTCATTACGCTTATGGGATTGTAAACCTTTTCTGCATCTTCCGAAAATTTATAGCCGTTGTAATAATTTTTGAGTTTGGCAAGGTAATTTTCCCTGCCTCC
>LIUH01000203.1:21557-22031 GCA_001462225.1 Fibrobacteria bacterium GUT31
CTTTCGGAGTATTCGTTTATTTCCGGTTCAAAATAGCTTTCCAGTTCGCTCTGCGTGAAACCGCATAGGGTGGCGTAATCCGTATTCATGGATATGTCTTCGGGTTGGTTCATTCCGCTGAATAGGCTTATCTGCGAAAATTTGGTGATGCCGGTGATGAATACAAATTGAATGTATTGGTCACTGGCCTTTAATACCTTATAGAAGCCTCTTAATTCTTCTTTTATTTTTTCCTGAACTTCAGGGTAGCCTATTGTATCTAGAATGGGGCAATCATATTCGTCAATTACTATTACGACTTTGCCTTTGGCTTCGTACAGTTCTTTTATTAGGTATTCAAATTTCCTTGATATTTCATCGTCTGGCAAAGAAATGTCGTACTTTTCGGCAGCGTATTTCAAATGGCTGCTGACCAAGCCTATCAAACTGTCTTTTCCGCTCGTACAGTTCGCTGCACTCATATCCAAATGCACA
>LIUH01000203.1:22229-38524 GCA_001462225.1 Fibrobacteria bacterium GUT31
AGCCCTTTGAATAAATCTTTTTTGCATTCAAAAATCGCTTTTATCGTTGAGCAGGTTAGGGATTTTCCAAATCGGCGTGGGCGGGAAAAGAATACGGAGTTGTAGCTTGAAATCATTTTGTGTACGTATGCGGTTTTATCCACATACACAGCAAAGTCGTTGCGTATTTTTGCAAAGTCTTGCACGCCGGATAGAGGAAGCTTGCGGAGCATTTAAGGTAAGATAGAAAAATAGAAAACTACCTTCCCTTCGCATTCACCGAACTCGCATAAGTGCCTACAATGCAAAGAACTGCGCAAATGGCAAATGTCAGCCTCCAGCTCTGCATAAAATCTCCGAATTTTTCTGCGGTTATTTGGGAATCACCGACAAAAAGAGAAATGGACATCATGGCAATGCCCATGCTGAACGCCTGCCCCGTTAGCCTCATTGTGCCGACAGTTGCAGTTGCTTGGCTTATGTGCTTGCGCTTTACGGACCCCATGATTACCTTCGTATTTGGGGAACTGAATAATCCGGAACCAAGACCTAGAAATAAAAGCATAGGAATTATTATGAAAATAGAAGTTTCCATTCCGGTAAAAATAAGCCCAGATAAACCGATTACGCATAACCCCATTCCCAACATGGCAATTTTGGATGATTCAAATTTATCTGCAAGCCGACCGGCATAAAAAGCCGCTATTGATTGCACCACCGCCGAGGAAATTAAAATCAAACCTGCCGATCTTGCATCAAAGCCCCGTACAAATTGCAAATAAAGACTTGCCATAAAAAAAACCGCCGTCACTGCCGCATAGCTAAAAAATGCCGCAAGCGATGCAAGGGTAAAAACCCTGTTACTTTCAAATAAACGCACTTGAAATACCGGGTCATTCTTATTCTTTTCATAATTATAAAAGAGAAAAATCAACAAAATTCCTGTAAAAACCAAAACCGTAGCTTCCAAGCCCGGCAATTCCGAAAATCCGAAAACCAGGCAGAACAGAGCTATTCCGTAAAGCAAGGAACCTCTCTTATCAAAACGCTTGCTGCTTTGCTCAATCCATTCTTCCTTGATAAAAACGGGAATACTAAAAGCCTGCGCTATGAGAATTATGCCCGGTATGTAAAACACGCTTTCCCAACCGAGATAATGCGTAGATATCCCACCTAAAAAAGGCCCAACCGCAAGAGCCAAATAAACAACCGAAGATAGAGTTCCCATCGCTTTGCCACGCTCGTTGTGCTCAAAAGTCGCAGACAAAATTGCCAAATTTGTGCCGAAAATCATTGCGCCGCCAAGTGCCGAAAATATCCTGAAAATAACAAGAGAAACAAAATTCCAAGAAAATGCGCAAGCTACGGAAAAAATGCCAAAAAGCGCAACCCCGCACAAAAACATCCTTTTTCTGCCGATTAAATCCGCTATTTTTGCAAAAGGAACTTGGCACACAGCCGCTGTAATTAAAAAAGCGGAATTGATCCAGCCGAGTTTTTTTGCATCCAAGCCAAAAGCCGCCGCGATTTCCGGAAGTGCCAAATTGAGCGAGGAACCCATATAGGGAACCAAGAAAGATGTAAGGCAGAGCGTAAAAAGCACTGTGGATTTTTTGCTTGTCATGCTGTGGCTATGATTTTTTTGCCCATGGGAGAATAATAGAAATTTTTACCTTACTATATTCATCACCAACCCATGATTCAAGTTCAAAATCTGCAAAAAAGTTTCGGATTGCAAACATTGTTCAACGATGCCGGTTTTCAAGTCGGCAAAGGGGAACGCATTGGGTTGGTGGGAAGAAACGGCAGCGGAAAATCCACGCTTTTCAAAATTATTCTGGGCATGGAAGGTTATGACGGCGGCAATGTAAACATTCCGAAAAATTATTCAATAGGTTACTTATCGCAGCATCTAAATTTCATTCACGCGACAATTTTTGATGAAGCCTGCTCCGTGCTAAAACCAAATGAAGACGGCTGGATCGAAAGTTACAAGGTAGAATCAATTTTAAGCGGACTTGGTTTTGACAAAGAAACCATTGAAAAAAAATCTCCCAATATGCTCTCCGGCGGTTTTCAAATTCGCTTGAATTTGGCAAAGGCTTTGGCCGAGGAACCCAATTTGCTTTTGCTTGACGAACCCACCAATTACCTGGACATAGTTTCCGTGCGTTGGCTGCAAAGATTTTTAAGAAATTGGCAAGGCGAGTTAATGCTGATAACCCACGATCGCCGCTTTATGGATAGCGTTTGCACCCACACCCTTGGCATCCACAGAAAAAAAATGAGAAAAATCCAGGGAAACGTGGCAAAGTTGCAAGACGCAATTTTGGCCGAAGAAGAAGTGTATCTAAGAACTTTGGAAAACGATGCCGCAAAACGCGAACATTTGCAAAAATTCATTGAACGCTTTAGATACAAAGCATCTAAGGCGAAAGCTGTGCAGAGCAAGGTAAAAGCATTGGAACGGCACGAACCTCTGACCGATTTGGGAAAAATAAAAACACTTGATTTTGAATTTACCGAGACATCTTTTCCTGCAAAAAGAATGCTAAGGGTTGAGCATTTGAACTTTGGCTATGATGAAAATGTGCCCTTGATTGAGGATTTGAGTTTTGAATTATACAAAGGCGATCGCCTAGCCATAATAGGTCCGAACGGAAAGGGAAAAACAACGCTTTTGAATTTACTGGCAAGAGAATTAAAACCCTGCAGCGGAAGCATTGAAACTCACAATAGCACGGTTATGAATTATTTCGGGCAAACAAATGTAAACCGCCTTGATTTGCAAAAAACCGTAGAAGAGGAAATCCAAAGCACCTTGGAAGATAGAGCAAGAGGCAAAGCCCGCTCGCTTGCGGGTGTAATGATGTTTGAAAGCGACAACGCCTTAAAGAAAATATCCGTGCTTTCCGGCGGTGAACGTTCCAGAGTTTTGCTTGCGAAAATTTTAGGCAAGCCCTGCAATCTGCTTTTGCTGGACGAGCCTACAAACCATTTGGACATGGATTCCGTGGACAGCCTAATCGAGGCCTTGGAAGAATTCAAAGGAGCCGCGATTTTAGTGAGCCACGATGAGGAAATACTGTACGCCTTCGCAAAGCGGTTAATAATTTTTGACGGCGGCAAAGCCAGTTTTTTTGACGGCACCTACCAAGATTTTTTGGAACGTGTCGGGTGGTCAGAGGAAACCGCAGGGGCAATCCCTCGCAGTTCCCACTACAGTTGCCCACCTTCACGTGCCGCAGACAGACGTACCCGCGCAGAGCAAATCCTGCAAAAATCCCGTGCCATCCGCCCATTGGAGCAAAAAAACAAACAAATAGAAGGAGAAATTCAACAAAAGGAAAATTTTGTTGCCGAGTGCGAAAAGAACATAATAACCGCCGCCGAGCAAGGCGATGGCTTAAAGATAGCGGAAATTTCAAAGGAAATGGAAACCGCTAAAAATCGGCTTGCAGAGTTGTATGCGGAGTGGGAGCGGGTGAATGCGGAGTTGGAAACAACTATCTAGAGACTCTCACGGCCTTAAATTTTTCTTTAATATCAAGGAATATTTCCACTATATTAGGGTCAAATTGCTTGCCGGCTTCTTCCGTAATTATTTCTACGGCTCTTTCGTGTGAAAACGCTTCCTTATAAGGACGTTTAGAGGTAATGGCATCATACGCATCCGCTACAGCCATAATGCGCCCTTGCAATGGAATTTCCTCGCCTTTCAGACCGCGGTGATAGCCGTTGCCATCCCAATGTTCATGATGATAACCGGCGAAATATTTTGCATGATGCAAAAAAATTCCTTCACCAGTTCCGGCAATAATCTGCTGAATTATGCGTTCTCCTTCTTGCGAGTGAGTTTTCATAATTTCAAATTCTTCCTCTGTAAGTTTGGCCGGCTTATTCAAAATCAAATCCGAAACGGAAATTTTACCTATATCATGCAATCTGGCTGAGAAACTCAGCATATCCTTGTTCCATCCGTTCATTTCTTCCATATACAAACCATGTTGTTGCATTCCTTCGATAAGAGTTTTAATGTACTCGGAAGTGCGTTCAACGTGCCCGCTTGTAATTTTGTCGCGACTTTCAACCATGTCCGCTAAAACAAAAATAACATTATTTTGCAACTGTTCTATACGTTCCGTACGTCTCTTTATCAACTCATTAACATGCAACTGGTGCGCTATTCTACGAAGCACTATAGGCACGGAAAAAGGTTTTGCTATAAAATCTACGGCACCTAGTTCCAAACCATGATATTCCCTTGTCTCATCGCTAAAAGCCGTTAAAAATATAACGGGAATATATCTCGTCAATTCATTTTCCTTTAACATCTTAATAGCGGCAAAACCGTCCATTTCCGGCATTTCAATATCCAGCAGGATAAGGTCCGGCGTAACTTTTTCAAGCAAGGTGAACATTTTAGCGGCAGAAAGCATAGTGAAAATATCATAATGCCCTTCTAAGGCTTGCTTCGCCTTAATGAGATTGACCGCACTATCATCCACTACAAAAATAACCTTCATCGATTTGCCATCCAATTTGCAATAAAAAATAATTCTTTTAAGTAACGTAGTAAATGTTATCCGCTATTGCGCTTCCCATTTCCTCCGTACTAACTTTTTTACAATCCTTAACCCAAATATCCGCGGTGCGAAAACCTTTCGATATAACCGCCTCCACTGCAAGCTCTATAGCTTTAGCGGCATCTTCTTCTTTAAATGTGTAACGGAGCATAAGCGCAACCGAGAGTATCTGAGCTATGGGGTTTGCAATGCCTTTGCCGGCTATGTCCGGGGCAGAACCTCCGGCCGGTTCATAAAGCCCAAAAGAACCTTCTGCCAAGCTTGCGCTGGGCAAAAGCCCCATGGAGCCGGTTAGCATGGCACATTCATCGCTTAAAATATCTCCGAATAGGTTGGGGCAAAGCATAACGTCTATGTCCCCCGGTCTTTTTATGAGTTGCATCGCGGCATTGTCCACATAAATATGCTCAAGTTCAATTTCGGGGTATTCTTTTGCAATTTCCTTCACTATTTCGCGCCAAAAAACGCTTGTGGCCAAAACATTGGCTTTATCTATGCTGGCTACCTTTTTTTTGCGGAGTTTGGCTGCTTCAAAGGCAAACCTAGTTATGCGCTCCACTTCTTTTCTGGTATAAACCATTGTGTCAAAGCCTCTTTCGTTTTCATCTTTGCCATCCCGCCCCTTTGGCTGCCCAAAATAAACATCGCCTGTCAATTCTCTAACACAAAGAATATCGAAACCATCGCCCACGATATTCGCTCTCAGCGGGCTTGCGGAGGCAAGTGCCTTATACACCCTAGCCGGGCGCAAATTGCAATACAGCTTAAAATATTTGCGAAGGGGCAAAAGCGCGCCTCTTTCCGGTTGAAGCTCCGTAGGCAAGTTCTCCCATTTTGGTCCACCTACCGAGCCGAATAATATGGCTTCTGCCGCTTCTGCTGTTTTAATTGTGCTTTCGGGCAGAGGGTGTTTGTAGAGATCATAAGCTGCGCCGCCAACCGGAGCCCACTCTAAATTCAAAGAAAAACCGAATTTTTTGCTTACGGATTCCAAAACCTTAACGCCTTCCCTCATTATTTCGGAGCCGATGCCATCTCCGGGCAAAACTGCTATGGAAAGTTGTTTCATAGCGGTAATTTAGAAATAAGTAAATGCCGATTAAGTCGCAAAAGGAGCGGCAAATTTAGTAATTTTTGTGTGAAATGTTTATGAAATTCTTTTTTTTCGTTTTTTTTCTTTCTTCCTTTGTTTTTGCACAGGATTCCACGCTACGTCTGATTTTTGCCGGTGATTTGATGGGGCATGACCCGCAAATAAATGCAGCTAAGAAGGAAGCCAAGGGTAAAGGCTACAACTACAAGCCCGTTTTTCAGCACCTTGAATCGTACTTTTCAAGTGCGGATCTGGCTGTGATAAATCTGGAACATACCCTCGCGGGCAAGCCCTATAGCGGCTATCCGCAGTTTTCCTCGCCGGACGAATCTATTTTTGCCATAAAAGATGCCGGCTTCGATATAATAGCAACTGCAAATAACCATTCTTTGGATAAAGGAAAGCTGGGTTTGGAACGTACTATTTCCGTTTTGGATTCCATAGAGCTAAAACGCCTTGGAACATATAGAGATACAGCAGAAAGAGACAGTAACTATCCTCTTTTTGTTGAAAAAAACGGAATTAAAATCGCATTTTTAAATTACACTTACGGAACCAATATGCTTGTGGAGGAGACTCCAAATGTAGTGAACCGAATAGATTCTGCCCAAATTGCCGCTGATATAAAAAAGGCAAAACTGGCATTTCCGGATTTTATAATTGCCATTATGCATTGGGGCGCAGAATATGAAAATACGGAAAATAAAAAGCAAAGGGAGCTTGCAAAATTTTTGGCATGGGAAGGGGTCGATTTAATAATAGGCGGGCATCCGCACGTAGTACAGCCTTTTGATAAAATCTTTGTTCCGGACCGAGATTCAGTGCCTGTTATATATTCACTCGGCAATTTTTTTTCAAACCAAAGAAAACGTTATACCAATGGCGGAATAGTTTTTGAGGTTAATTTGCAAAAAGACGCAAATAACAAAACAAAAATCATCGATTACGGCTATATGCCGTTCTGGGTTTACAAGTTTACCAAAAGCGGCGGTAACATATACCGTTTGCTCCCCGAATGCAAAAAAAATAAACCGCCCTGCAAAGAGTATAAAATGAAGTCGGAAGACAGAACCGCAATGGGAATCTTTTTTGAAGATACCCGGAAACTTTTGAGGAATTTGCCGGTTAAAAAATATTAGCTGATTTTTAAGTTCAAGTTTCCCTTTCAAAGAACAAGACTATGTTCTCCATTAATTCGTCCGTTGAGGAATGCATGAAAAACCATCCTTCCTTGTACATTTTCTCTGCTTCGCTCTCAACGTCGGCAGCCAAAGCTTCCGGATAGTCCAAATTGTTCAGAGGCAAAATTTTTTCAGAAATTTCCTTCAACTCGCTCCCTTTCCGTTAAGCATAATCTCAATGGTTTTCAATTTTAAATTCAAATCCCCCAACGTGCTACGCTCACGTATATATCTATTGTCGAGCCGCATCCATTCGTCAAAATCAATGTCGTTGCGGCCACTGATTTGCCAAATGCACGTAAGTCCCGGCTTAACGGCAAGCCTAATGTAATGCCATGCTTCATATTCTTTTATTTCATCGGGAGTTGGCGGCCTAGGCCCAACAAGGCTCATATCCCCTTTAAGCACATTAAAAAACTGCGGCAATTCGTCAAGGCTATGTTTTCGCAAAAATGCCCCACCGTATTTCAAAATTCTGGGATCATTGTCCATTTTGAATGTAGGCCCCCTGTTTATGCCGCTGTCCTCCGTTTCCTGGCGTTTTTTCAATTCCTCTTTTTCTTTATCTGCGCCCGGATACATAGTTCTGAATTTATAGCATTTGAACAGCCTGCCGTTTCGCCCAACTCTTATCTGCTTAAACAGAACCGAAGAATTTCTCGGCGGTTCTCTTCCGAGTTTCCTTTGCTGTGCCTCCCATTTTAACAAAGCAAGCTTAACAAAAACGGCACATATAAGCATAACCAAAGAAAATAAAACTATGCCGAATAAACTGCCTATAATATCTATGGATCTCTTCAAACCTCTTGTATAAATTCCATGAAAGGTTTTTTCTTTGACATTTTCAATAGAAACGCGCTTCACTTTTAGGAAATAAGATTCGTTATTCCAGTTTTTTATAAACCTGTTTTCTTCCTGAACAAAAGACTGCGATTTGCCGCTGTAAAAATACGCTGTAAAATTAAATCCTACGGGAATATATTCCGAAAGCCCGGATTTCTCTATATTCTCCTCCATATTGAATTTTATTTCCTCTAAGAAACGCAAATCTTTATTCACATACAAACACCAAAGACAATCCTTGCTTTGCCCTATAACACCCATATATTCTTTTGAAAGAATGGTTTGCACGGCTATCTTCCAGACTTCCAAAACTTTCGCGTTTTTTTCAGCAACTTGATTAGAGGGGCTTTGCAATCTCAATCCATCGTAAGCAATGCCTTTAAGAGGAATTTCAAACCATAAAAAGCACTGGCTACTGCGGTTGCAACGATATATTTCCTCTTTTATCCTTTGCAAAAAAAAATCTTTAGGATATACAAATTCCTCGCCTGCCATAGCATCTTCACCTAAGATCTCCAAGCGCTCAGTACCGCTCATATCGGCAGGGGGATCACCCATCCAAATTTATTGCTTCTATAAGCTCATCCAATACCTTGACTGCCTGATCATTCGGAATTTGGCAGGTTCCGGCTGCAGCATGCCCACCGCCGCCGTATTTAAGCATAAGCACACCTATATCTGTTTTGGAAGAACGGTCGAAAATGGATTTTCCCGTTGCAAAAACAGTGTTCTGCATTCTAAGACCCCATAAAACATGGATGCTAATGTTGATCTCCGGAAACAAAGCGTATATCATAAAACGATTTCCGGCCCAAATAGTTTCCTCGTTTCTTAAATCTATAACACCCAGGTTTTTATACACCTTTGTGCAACGCTGAACCTGCTCTCTGAACTGCTTTTCATGCTCATGGAAAATTTGCACTCTTTCATAAACATCGGGATGCTTCAAAATTTCATCTATGGTATGAGTTTTGCAATAAGCTATAAGTTCCATCATCAATTGATAATTGCTTATGCGAAAATCTCTGAAGCGCCCAAGCCCGGTACGGCTATCCATTAGAAAATTCAAAAGTTCCCAACCTTTGGGTTCCAGAACGTCTTCGCGCGTAAATTGCGCACTATCAGCCTTATCAACCGCTTTTATCATGTTTACATCTATGCGGGGGAAAGTTTCCGCGCCGCCAAGCCAATCATAAACAACCCTTGAAGCAGATGGGGCATGAGGGTCCACTACATAATTATCAACATTAACGGAAACGTTCCTTAGAACTTCGCTTTCGTGATGATCAAAAACAAAAGCGCAAATAGATTGATACGGCAAATTAGTGCTTATGTCCCTAGCAGTGAGTTCTACCAAGCCATCTTGCATATCCTTGGGATGAACAAACTTCACATCATCCACAAGCTCCATTTCCGTTAAAAGCATTCCGCAAACAAGTCCGTCAAAATCGGACCTCGTCACCAAGCGGTACTTTTTTCCATCCGCCTTCATTCTAGCCAAATTTGCATTCATATCTCTCTCCTTTTGCAAGTTAATATAGAAAATTCTTTATAAAGCCTCATTTTTTAATCCATTCCCTATTTATGTCGGGAATGTCTTCCAGCAAGCGAACCGTATGCGGGCTTTGAGGATTTTGGGTCACATCTTCGGGTTTCCCCGCTTCCACAATCTTAGCCTCGTGCATGATAAAAATACGATCGCTCACATAATAGGCAAGCCCTATGTCGTGGGTCACAAATACAATAGTCATCCCCAATTCCTCTTTGAGCTTCATAAGATAGTCCAAAATATTTGCCCTAACGCAGGCATCAACCATGGAGGTAGGCTCATCAGCAATGAGCACCTTAGGTTTTAAGGCAAATATGCGGGCAAGCAGCATTCTCTGCATTTGGCCGCCGGAAAGCTCAAAAGGATATTTTCCTTCAATATCTAAGGGTTTCACATTCACCGCAAGCAAAGCCTCATCCACTCGCTTCTCAATATTTTGTTTTGACGGCTTTTCCTTCAAAATACCAAAAGCGTCTTTGAGCTGGGAACGGATAGAAAAAAATTGGTTAAAACAGCCAAAAGGGTCTTGAAAAACGCTCTGCACCTCGTTCCAGTGATTGCGAGTGTTGGTGATGGGTTTGCCTTTGTATAAAAAAGAACCGCTATCCGGACTATAAAGCCCAAGCATTATTTTTGCGAGAACGCTCTTCCCGCAGCCGGAGCCGCCGACTATAGAGACTATCTCACCGTCTGCAATGTCAAAAGAAACATTATTAACTGCACAAATTCTTTTTTTGCCATGACCAAAAAACTTGCTGATATCCTTGGCAGAAAATATAATGTTACTCGGCATAATCGCACCTCACTAAACGTTCGCCTACCATACGTAAACCTTGAGTTTTTAGCCTGCATTCCGGCCTTGCGCTTGGGCAGCGTTCCGCAAAACGGCAACCCTCTATCTTTTTAGCAAGGCTGGGAGGCGCGCCTTCTATTGTGGTGGGTTTCCTGTTTTTTTGCTCCGAATCTGCGCTTAACATGGCTCCCATCAAAGCTCTTGTATAAGGGTGGCGAGGATCATGCACTACTTGGACGGTGGTACCGTATTCCACAAATTCGCCTGCATACATAATGCCTATATTGTGCGAGACATGGCGAAGCAAGGGAAGTTCATGGGTAATGAATATCATTGTTGAGAAAATATTTTTTTCAAGCAAATCAAATATCATTTTAACAACAACTTTTTGCGTGGTAACATCAAGCGCAGAAGTCGGTTCGTCCGCTATCACAACCTTTGGGTTGAGCAAAGTTGAAATTCCTATAACGGAACGTTGCCTTTCACCGGCGGTTAGTTGAATGGGATAAGAATTCAAAATGTGTTCGGTTTCCATTCCGAACAAATCAAAACGCTCTCGCAAACGATCATAAATCTGACGCTTGTTTATATTTTTGTTTCCGCTGTGCGCAGCTATGACATCTGCGGCTATATCCTTAATTTTGCGAGTCGGGTTAAGGGCATTAAAGGCACCTTGCGGAATCATTGAAACCTTTTGAGAAAGAACATTTTCGCGAATATCCTTTGGGCTTCTGTTCATAAGCGATTCGCCGTTTACCAAAACATCTCCGCTGGTAGGGTAAAGAGGCGGAATGAACAAACCCATCAAACCGTTTACCAAGGTCGATTTTCCGCAACCGGATTCTCCGGCCACACCTAAAATCTCGCCTTGCTTCATTGTAAAAGAAACATCGGTAACCGCATGTATCTTTTGCCCAAAGCGGGTTAAATAATGCAAACTTAAATCCTTAACTTCCAATATATGAGCCATTGCCGCCTACTTCCTCAAACGAGGATTAAATACGCCTTCCATAGAATTATTAAGTAAATAAAGAGCAAACACTATAACGGTAATTACAATGGCCGCAGGGAAAATACCCCACCATAATCCGTCTGTTATGGCAGATTGATTTTTAGCCGTATTGAGTATAACGCCAAGGGATGTAGCTCCTTCGCCAAGCGGCCCAAGGCCTATCATGCTGATTGCGCTCTCCGATAATATGCCGCTTGCCACCTGCATGATAAAGACCATAAATACGTATGAGGCAAGGTAAGGCAAAATGTGCTTGAATATAATCTGCAAATTGGATGCGCCGTTTATGCGAGCTAGGGATATATGGTCGCGCCCTCTTAAGCTAGCGGCCTGAGCACGTACGGAACGAGCCGTCCATGGCCAGGTTGTAAAGCCTATCAAAACCGCTATAAGCGTTAAGGAACGCCCTTGCGGAAAAGATGTGCTAACCAAAACCAAAACAACAAATGAAGGTATAACTATGAATAGATTGGTAAACATATTCAAAATATCATCTATGATGCCACCTTTGAACCCGGCAAAAAGCCCTACAAGAGTTCCGATTGTCGTAGCGATTACGCCGGCCAAAAGTCCCACATAAAGGCTATTCTGCAAACCCCTTAAAAGCAAAGCGACATAATCCTGCCCCAAATTATCCGTTCCAATCCAGTATTTAGCGAGGGCAGTATTGTTAAGCATATTACCTAAAGAATCTTTTTTTATTGTCTCTTTGGCATACAGGGTGTCTCCCCTATGCACAACCCAATGAGTTATCGTGTTTTTAGATAAATCAACCTCAATTCCCCGCGGGGCAAGCGGAGCTTCATAACCGAACTCGCTTCTCGGTTGGGGTGTGTATAAACTAGGGCCAAGCAATCCGGCAAATACAGTTGTCAAAAACAGAAATACGCCTATTACAAACATAGGCTCTTTGATTAAATTTTTAAGAAGTTTAAGCATATCGCCTCTCTATTTGCTATCCATGGTTAAACTTGCCTTCACTCTAGGATCTAACAAAGCTATTAAAATATCCACCGTAAAATTCGCAAGCAAAACGCAGCTTGTAATGAGCAGGGTTACACCTTGTATAACAGGATAATTGTTGGTTTGCACAGCCTTTAGCATAGTTAAGCCAAGCCCCGGATAAGAGAATATCATCTCCGTGATAAGAGCACCGCCTACCATTGTTCCAATGGACAAAGCGAGGCCGGTCAACTGCGGGAGCATTGCATTGCGGAATAGATAAGCCAGCACTCTGGTCTCTTTTAAACCGAGCCATTTTGCATACTTAATATAATCCGTTCCGAGTTCGTAAATTCCCATGGAACGCATACCGATAGCTTGGCCGCCGGCGAGAATTAGGAAAATTGAGAGGAACGGCAAAATATAATGATAACCCGCAGATTTCAAGAATTCCCAAGAAAAATCCGGAGTTATGCCGGAGGCATAGCCTCCTATAGCGGGGAAAAAGTCCCACACAACTCCAAAGAAATAAACTAGCACCATTCCAAATACAAAGAAGGGAATGGAACTCATCAAAAGGGCGAGCGGGAAAATAACTCTGTCAAACACGCCTCGTCTATAAGCAGCAAGCGCACCCAGCACATTTCCAAAAATCCATCCGAATAAGATAGTAGGCAGTTGCAAAGCTATAGTCCAAGGCAAAGCCTCCATAATTATTTCGGATACCGGCTTTTGATTTTCAAATGATGTTCCCAAGTCGCCTTTAAATACCTTGCCTATATAATTAAAAAGCTGCGAAATTTTAGATGACTTTCTAGCCACAAATTCCGGACGTTCTTTTATCACCGTATCTCTGCTCTCTTTTACAATCGCATTACCGAGTGAATCCACAACTATGCTGCCCTGTTCATCTACAACGGAATCAATCGCAATATTAACAACAGTATCTATCTTGATAACCGTATCTCTTACTATATTGCCTTCCTCGTCCACAACCACCAAACCGAAATTCTTGCGCAAATTTTCTTCCGTTTGCTTGCGAATTTCAGGGCTGCTGTACGAGCCTTGCGCCATCATTATATCAACAGGATCCGAACCCAAGCGAGGCAAAAAGAAATTCAGCGCAAGGGCTACCAAAAAGGTAAGGAAATACCAAATTGACCTTAGCAAAACATAACGGGCGGTAGGATATTTTTTCAGCATAGAATTCCAAATCTAGAAAAGCTTACTCAACAGGCTTTAATCTCCAGAGAGTATTTATACCGCTTCCAACCCAGGGGAGCTGGGGCGGAGCAAATGGATTTTTTTCCGTTGGCCAGCCTGTCCACGCCTTTGTGCTGAACTGATAGTATTCCTCAGGCAAATGGCAAACCGGTATTACAGGTTGGTCATCCAGGAATATGTTGTTAAGCTCGGTATAGGCCGCTTTTAGAGAATCCTCGTTTGCAATCAGAGGTATAAGGTCTAAAAGCTGATCTACCCTTTTGTTGTAATCCGTTGCCTTGGGGTTGTTATAGCGGCCTTCGTTTTCATTCATGGAGTTGCCGTCTCCAACAGGCCGCCAATTACGAGAAGACATCGTTGCATTGAAACGATTCCAAGGAAGCGATGCGGTAACCGCAACCGGCGGCTTTCTCATAATTATGTCAAATTCGCCGGAAGGCAAATTCGGCCAATACTGGCTGCCGTCAACAAAACCTTCGCGAACATCTATACCTACCTCACGCAACTGATTAACCACCAAATTCACTATGGCCTCCCAATCCGACCAGCCGGAGGGTGATTTTATCAAAAGAGTGGGCAAGGTATCGCCTTTTGGCCCCAAGGTGTATTTTAAACTGCCTTTTTCGTCAAAAAACGGCTTATAACCCGCATCTTTAAGCACTTTTTTGGCATATTCCTTATCACCTAGCGGAACGCTATGCTTGTTCACTTCCTCTTCGTTGTAATACTTTTTCTCAAGCCCCCCGGACATAATTAAACCCGGCTTCATTTCCGGCGTATAACTGGAAAGGGCACGGCGGCTAATAGCGGTATAATCTATAGCAGCAGCCATTGCTCTGCGGAAATTTTTATCGTTTAACGGAGCCTTTGTATTGTTCAAGTACAAAAAGTGCATTGAACCGGGGACAAAATAAGGGGGAGAATCATACCAAGTACTTACACCGTCTTTCTTTTTATCGTTTATGCGAGGGATGTAATTCATAGAAGCATCCAATGCGCCTTTCTGCAAGTTTATGGCAAAATGGTCATTGTTTTTGTATATGGGGTGAATTATGTATTTCGGAACCGGAAGCGCGCCATCATGCAAAACTTTGTTTCCCCAGTAATCATCGCGACGTACCAAAACTATACGCTCGTTATTGTAGTGAACAAGGGTATATGGCCCGGAAACAACCGGATCTTTATCGCATTTGATTTTTTTCACTGCATCAAAATCCCTATTGTTTTCCTCCAAATATTTTCCAAATATATGAGCGGGAACTATGCGAATGGCTTGCAGCTGGTCTAAAATAACAAGCGGATTGTTGCGACCTGCCTTATTAACCATAAAAGATAATCTCTCTTTGCCGTCAACGGTATCTACTTTTATCTCGCTGACAAATTCGCCTACATAATTGGTAGGAGCTTGAGGAAATTCTTTGCCGAGTTCATAAATAAACTTGACATCGGTGGAAGTGACGGGCACTCCATCGCTCCATTTAGCCTCCGGCTGAATATCAACTACAACTTTATCTACATCTTGCGAGATTAGAGTCCCCAGTACAGGCTCTGTTGCACCGGTTAATGAATTGTAAGCGGTTAAAGGCTCGTACATTATATTGAAACGGTCATTTGCCGGCCAAGCCACCAGCCAAGGTTCCACCAATGGGTTAAAAGTGTTCGGGTCTCCCCACTGAGAACCCGACAGGTAAAGGGTTTGGTTCCGTGGGTAACTGGCCGCTTTAGATTCACCCGCTTTATCTTCCTTTTTTTCGCAAGACGCCAAAAAAACAAAAGACAGCAGAAAAATGCCGCTCGCAATTAGCTTTGAAAATTTCATCTACAAACCTCGCAGAATGGTTACAAATGGAAATATACATTATTTTTAAAAAAAACAGTGGAAAAATTTGAAAATTAAATCAAATAATCCTTGCATTTCTCAAAAGCTTCCAATACATCAGGGTCAAATTGGGTGCCGGTACCACTGAAAATAATTTCAAAAGCTTTTTCTTGCGGCATTCCTTTGCGGTAAACCCTGTTGGAAACCAAGGCATCATAAACATCAACAACAGACATAAGCCTTGCACAAAAAGGAATATCATCGCCTTTTTTGCCGTTTGGATACCCTTTGCCGTTAAAGTACTCATGGTGATTCAAGGCTATATCGTGAGCATATTGCAAATAAGCATGGCTTTTAAACTTTTTTTGCATTTTCTCTATCAATTCCGCCCCTTTTTCGGTGTGTTTTTTCATCTCGGAACGCTCATTATCCGTTAACGGGCCGGGTTTCAGCAAAATTGAGTCCCGAACTCCTATTTTTCCGATATCGTGCAGGGGAGCAGCACGCACAATAAGGTTTAATTGATCTCTTGACATCACGCCGCTCTCTACAAATTCGTCCCCCAGCAAATTGATAAATGCGGCAGTTCTTTTTATATGCCCACCGGTATTTTCATCCCTGCTCTCTATTGTTTCCGCAATTGTTTCTGCCATATCATCTTGTACCTTTATCATTTCTCGCCTAATCATTTGCATCCAGCGCACATTTTGGTCATTGATTTTTACATTGTTGAAGCGAAAAAGAAGCAATTCCTTATCAAAAGGAATGGAAAAAAAATCCACCACACCCAAACTTCTGACTTTAATTTCCGTTGTAAAATCACCGGATTTGCCAAAAAATACAATAGGCAATCTCTTTTTATCCATGCCCCGAATTTTCTCTATATTCTCTATTTCATCCGTAGCTATTAGAATTATCTCGGAAAAATCAGCTTTCTCCCCAGGTTTCGAGGTTACAAATTCATACGAACCGGACAGATTTTTCTTAAAATACTCCCACTTTTCAGGTTCTTTAGATATTAGCTGGACTCTTTCCATATGGACCATTAAATATACATTATTCTAAAGAAAAAAGTCAGAAAAAAATGCAGACGGCAGGACTCGAACCTGCAATCTTCTGGTTCGTAGCCAGATGCCTTAATCCAATTTGGCCACGCCTGCGAAAAAAAAGACCTCGGCGGCGACCTACTCTCCCGCGCCATGCCGGCGAGGTACCATTGGCGGCGGACGGCTTCACTTCCGTGTTCGGGATGGGAACGGGTGTTTCCCGCCGCC
>LIUH01000203.1:38679-38845 GCA_001462225.1 Fibrobacteria bacterium GUT31
GCCTGTAGCCGCCGAGGAAAAATTCATGCCTTGCAACGAGAAAAAATACTTACATAAATAATGTCACATAGACGAGTAGAGAGGATAGCAATTAGGGCCAATTAGTGGCGCTCGGCTGAACCGCTTGCGCGGCTTGCGCCTGCGCCCTATCCACGCCGTGGTCTCC
>LIUH01000204.1 GCA_001462225.1 Fibrobacteria bacterium GUT31
GCAGATAGATTTCCGTTCCGCTATTTAACCGAAGAACTTGGGCTGGATTATGCAGCGGCTTTTCCGGGCTGCTCCGACCAGGCAGATGCTTCTGTGGCAACAATAGCCTATTTAATTAAAACCGTTCAAAAAAATAAAATTCCCTATATTTATCATATGGAATCCGACCAGCCAAATACTGCCAAAGCCGTGGCGGAGCAAACAGGGGCAAAAATGCTCCTGCTCCATTCCTATAGCAATATTTCAAAACGGGAATTTGAAAACGGAATAACATATTTGGATTTGCTAAAGCAAAATGTAGCAAATTTGAGAATTGGGCTTTTGGGGGAATAGCGGTTGAAAATACTTTCTTGCTCGCAAGTTTCAGTGAAATATGAGGCAACCCTTGCACTCAAAGATTGCAGTTTTGAATTGGAGGCTGGAAATTTCTTGGCTGTGTTCGGTGAAAACGGCTCCGGAAAATCCACTCTTCTCAAAAGCATAGCAGGGCTTATTAAACCAAATTCCGGCACAGTGAATTTCAATGGAATTAAAAAAAGCGAAATAGGTTATATGGCGCAGCAAACGCTTGTTCAAAAGGATTTTCCCGCAAGCGTTTATGAAGCCGTGCTTTCCGGAACCCTTTGCAAACACAAGTATTTTTATTTCTACACTAAAAACGATAAAAAACTTGCAGACAAAAATCTTGAACTGCTCGGCATGGAACAACTGAAACGCAAATCTTTTCAGGAACTCTCGGTAGGGCAAAGGCAAAGGGTTTTGCTTGCCCGAATGCTTTGCGCAGAGGCAAAACTTTTGCTTTTGGATGAGCCAACGAGCGGCTTGGATGCGGTTGCCACAAAGCAACTGAACAGCACTTTGAAGGATATAAATCTGCAAGGCATAACTATAATTATTATTTCCCATGATATTCCCGGCATGGTTGATTTTTGCGATAAAGTTCTGCATTTGGGGAGCAAGCACTTCTTTGGAAGCAAGGAGGAATATAATGCTGGAATTGCTTGAAGAACTTTTTTCCTATTCCTTTGTGGTAAGGGCAATTATAGTTGGAGTTTGCGTTTCGCTTTGTGCTTCGCTGCTTGGGCTTCCTCTTGTTTTGCGAAGATATTCTATGATTGGCGATGGTCTTTCGCACGTAGGTTTTGGAACGCTTGCCATAGCCGTTCCTTTGGGGCTTTCGCCGCTCAAAATTTCCATACCGCTTGTGATGCTTGCCGCTTTTTTGCTGCTCAGAATAAGGGAAAGCTCAAAAATACGCGGCGATGCGGCGATAGCCATAATTTCCTGTAGTTCCCTAGCTATAGGCGTGATTATAATATCCTTGACCGTTGGAATGAATGTCGATATTTGCAATTATATGTTCGGCAGCATTTTGGCTATAAAGCAAGAGGAGGTGTATTTATGCGTGGTAATTTCCACGATAGTTTTTGCTCTGTTTGTACTTTTTTACAATAAAATTTTCTCCGTGGTGTTTGATGAGAGTTATGCAAAGGCGAGCGGAACGAATATTGAATTTTACAATATGCTTTTGGCCCTTTTAACCGCTGTGATAATAGTTATAGGAATGCGGATTATGGGTGCAATGCTGATTTCCAGTTTGATTATTTTTCCTGCGCTTACATCCATGCAGCTTTTGAAAACTTTTAAATCCGTGGTGATATGCTCCTGCATTTTGTCTGTAATATGCTTTTTGCTTGGGGTCGTTATTTCCTTTATTTATAACATTCCAACAGGAGCGAGCATAGTTGGAGTAAATCTGTTTTCATTTTTAACTTTCTATTTTATCTCTTTCGTTGCAGGAAATGTGAAAAAGAGATTGCTATGAGAATTGCCTTATTGTTGATTTTAACGCCTCTGCTTCTTTGCTCAAAAGAAGCAAAGTCCATTTGTTATCTTAAAGATAGATTTTTTATACAGCAAGTGATGGACATACAATTAAACCCGCAAGATTACAGCGACAAAATAATCAATATTGAAGGGCTTTTTGAAAAATATGTTGATGAAAATAAAATTGAGCGTTATATTGTTTATAGAAAAACCGCAGGTTGCTGCGGGGACGATGGCAGTGTAGGTTTTGAATTTGTACATAAAAAAGGAAAACTCGATATTAAACCGGGAGAATGGATTTTGGTAGAGGGGCATGTTCTTACAAGGGCAGATATAGGCATATACTTGGATGCCATATCTGTTACAAAGAAGAAAAAAGGGGTAGAATTTGTGAGGTAGGGCTAAAGATTTTCGTAATAAAAAATCTTATCAACGAGCAAGAGCATAAAATCCTTAGCACTTAATCCAAACACGCATGCCATATTTAACGCAAAATCAAACGATGGCATTCTTTTTCCGCTTTCCACAAGTGACACATATTGTCGGCTGAATCCGCATTTTTTTGAAAATGCGTTCTGAGTCATATTTTTGCTGTTTCTCTGGTTAGAGAGCAAAAATTGAAAGGCTTGTATTATGGACTTCCGCGAGTTTATATGGTTTTTTCATAACCGGAATTTAGAAATTTTTAGCCCCATTCGCCATATTTGTGGTGCAAAAATGGCATCACACGGCATGGCAAAGGGGTAAATAACCGTAATCTACTGACAACCCCCCGGCGGACACGGCGCAGGAACAAAAGTCGATTGACCTTGTTTCTGATCGGTAGCATAAAACGAGGCGCCTTGGCCCTTTGGAATCTCGTTGTCGCAGAGATTGCCGCAGGTAGCACTGAAAACATCGCCGCCGTTGGGCGTTTTCTTGAACATTCTGAAATCACCACGCTCATATCCCATGAATGAATTGTGATAGAAAGTGCCATCCGAGTCCACGGCGTACAGATAATCGCATATATATCCGTTCGAGTGCGTTACACGCAGGAATATGTTGTTGACTGTAAACCAACTGCCGTTTGCCAATATAGTCCTGCTATTTCTACCCAACTCATTAACGGTGAACCTGAATTCGTCAGCATCTACGTCTTTCCTGTAGTGATGTACGCCGCCGGCTTGGCGGTTGTCCTGAAACCATCCCTGGTTTGGTCCGTCCAACAGTCGCTGGTCCTGTCCTTTAGCCGACTGCGGTATGTTGACCATGTCCACCATCGCATAGTCGGGCCCCGCCTCCGAAGCCAATTGCGCACCGGTCTTCAAGCCGGATACGTTAGGTTTGGCACGACTGTTGTTCACCGACTTCTTCTCTATCCTCCCAATGAAACCGCCGTTCATGAAACTCTTATCGGTAATAAGCGACCCTTGCGATTCATCAAGAAAAATATACGCATATTTTGTAAGTCCGCTGTTCCCTGAACTAGGAACAAAAACGAAAGCGATATTGTTTGAGGTGAACCACTGGCCGCTAGTGTAAGTGTAGCCGGCGGGGTAGTAACTAGTGTCGGTTTTTTCCGCAGTGCCGTCCTCCCAAACTCTGATCTTAAAATTGCCTATCGTTATCGCACCTGACGGCTCCCACTGGGCGTTGTCGCCTGTGATCCACCTTGGGTCACGGTAAGAATTCACCGGTTCGCCAACCACCTCCGGCTGGTGGAGATTGCACGGCGGAACATATCCCGGCGGGTAATCCGTGCCCGCCGAGACAGCTAAACGCAACGCAGGGCCTATGCCGTCTATTGAACGGATGAGACGCCCATTTATGTTATCGCCGGAAGGGACACTTGCATCGCGCCGTGTTTTCTGCGTATAGGCCCCTGAGGCCTGCCCTACGGGGTCAGTCCCGCCCGCATGTGTGCTGAGCCAGGAGTTATACGCCCATTCTTCGCTGGCGTCTATTTTCTGCAAACTGCTAAGGTGATTTTTAGCCGCATATTCCCACTCCGCCTCAGTCGTCATACGATAATTCCTGCCTGTCTTTTGGCTTAACTTGCAAGCGAATTCCATGGCATCATACCAGTTCATGTTCGTGTAGGAGCCAGAGGTGGAGGGGCAGTAAACTCCGGGGCCGCTGGTGCAAGTGGTACCCATCACGGCATTCCACAGACCTACTGTCACCTCTGTTTTCCCAATATAATACTCGCTTACGGTCACACCGGACACGGGACTCGCATCAGCCGGACAGCCGCTATTCGCCGTGCACCCGATAGTAAATGAGCCTCCCTGTACGTATATCATATCAAATGACACATTGCCTACCGTTTCCGTGAAATTTGCCCTAGTGTTTGCCGCCGGCTGGCGCAACTCAAAAGTTTCAACAGGATTCGTTCCCTCGTCGGGCTTGATAGTACGCGTTTCAGTGAAGTACCCATCCGCAGATACGGTTATCTCCCACCTCCCGTAGTCGCCGCTTTTACTTAACACGGTATTATCTATGCCGGCAAATGCGGCGTTGATGTTCAGCCTGTCACCGCTGTGAGCCAGCCTCGTAGTGAAAGAATTGCTGCCTGCCCCCCTGACCGAGAGCAGATAAACGCCAGCCGGAACATTGGAGCTAGATATGCTCTTTGAAGCGGAAGCGTTGCCGCTTAATATCCGCTTGCCGCTTATCGAATACAGAGAAATTACCGCATTTAAGTATGATTGCGCGGGCAGGTTGAGGGTAATGTTCCCTCGGCTGTATTTGACCTCCGGCATTAACCCACCCGACGGCAGGTATGACACTTTAGTAATATTACCGGGGTCATAACCTGTGGAGAGCCCTATGGTGAAGTTTTTTTGGACGTTGGCCGTCACAGTTCCCGATGTCCCTGTGCCGGAAACTCCGGTTATCGGGGCAAACTCAACGTTTGCGGCCACGTTAACTTTGACCGGCACCACCGCCGTCGCCGTCCCTTGTGCCCAAGCCCCGGAAAATACCACCGCTACCGCCATTAATGCCGCTGTGAACATGGACTTAGTGCTCATAAGCACCCCCGTGTAGAAAATTTCTTTACGTATAATATACATTTATTTGAGAGAAAGTGACAAATTATCACATAAATTTTACAAAATAATGAAAAAACCATACCCTATACCCCATACCCCAAACCCAAGCATTGAGTTAATCTTTACTACGTTCCCCCCATGATTCTCCTTTCCCTTGATTTGCTGGGAACATTTGCCTTTGCCATAACCGGGGCGGTTAAAGCCGCTCAAAAAGAACTGGATTGGTTTGGGGCTATTGCGCTTGCGTGTGCCACAGGCGTTTGCGGAGGCATAATGAGAGACGCCCTACTAGGAAATACTCCCCCACTTGCGTTGCAAAAGCCGATTTACATTATCGTTTGCATCTTTGCGGCAATTCTGGTTATAATTGCTCAAAAAAAGATAATTTCCCATTGGGTTTTTATCCGAATAGCAGATGCCATAGGCTTGGGAGCATTTACGGCAATAGGCGCAATTCACGCAGAAAACGCAAATGCCGGCGGAGTTGCCGTAGTCGGGCTTGCAGTGCTTACAGCCGTCGGAGGCGGAATGCTCAGGGATGTTTTGGCGGGAGAAATTCCACAGGTTTTGAAAAGCGAAATCTACGCAACAGCAGCCATAATAGGCGGTCTGTTTTTTTGGATTTTCGGGCTATGCACAGACCAGTTCTACAACGCAAAAGTAGTGGGAACAATAATCATAACGATAACTTTGCGTTTGTATGCAATGTATGCGAAATTGAAGTTGCCTAAAACGTAGCCACGATATTTGCATTTTTGTGGTGCATATATGGCATCATAGGGCGTGGCGAATAGGCCACCATCGCCGCAAGGGTTGCCCCAACGGTGCGAATATTACGGCAAAATCCACCCCCAACACGGCGTGTAGGGGCACCGTTTGGGTGCCCCATTTGCCACGACGTCCCCCATTTGCAACCATCGCCGCAAAACGGCAAAACGACATGGCGAATGGGGCACCCAAACGGTGCCCCTACGGTGCGGACATTATACGGCAAAATCCCAACAAAATGGCAAAAAAAAACGCCTTTTCCCCAAAAAAAAATCTATATTACCCTCAAATGCACCTTTCTCGCAAAATAACGCCTCTCGCTAGAGCCTCATACAGAGGCT
>LIUH01000205.1 GCA_001462225.1 Fibrobacteria bacterium GUT31
ATAGGGTTTGGGGTATGGGGATTATTCAACATAAAACGCTTAATTTGACAAATAATTGAGGTTTGCCCATACCCTATACCCCAAACCTTACTATATTCCCTCTCAACTGTCGCAAAGAAGGTAAAAATATGGATTGGTTTTTCTCGCTCATATTGAATGATGGCAATGCGCATGCCGTTTTGGTCTATGCGCTTGTTATCTCGCTTGGCGTAAGTTTGGGCAAAATTAAGATATGCGGAGTTTCGCTAGGCGTGGCTTTTGTGCTATTTACCGGCATTGCCTGCGGGCATTTCGGGTTGGTCGTAGATGCGAAACTGTTGAACTTTATAAAAGAATTCGGGCTTATACTCTTTGTGTTCGCCGTTGGTTTGCAAGTTGGCCCATCGTTTTTCTCCTCTTTTAAAAAAGACGGCGTGAAAATGAACATTACGGCCGTTTCCGTTGTGCTTTTGGACGTTGTTGTAGTAATTACCCTATATTTAATCTTCTCAGGCAAGATTCCTATGGCAATGATGGTCGGCATTTTGACGGGTGCCACGACAAATACGCCTTCGCTGGGAGCCGCGCAGGAGGCATTGCGGCACCTTTCTATTCAGGAACCTATAGCTTTGGGTTATGCGATAGCCTATCCTCTCGGCGTTCTCGGAGCAATAATTGCTCTGATTTTCATAAAAATCATTTTCAAAATAAATATTAAAAACGAAAACAAAGAAATAGAAGACGCCCACAACTCAAAAGAACAGCCCAATATATATTCCGTTTTGCTCACCAACTCCGCAATTGCAAATAGAAACTTGAAAGATGTGAAAAGATTAGTGGGGCGCAATTTTATAATCTCGCGTTTAAAACGAGGCGAAGATTATTTTTTTCCGTTGAGCGATACCGTTTTACTTTCAAATGATGTGCTCAGAATTCTCTCTTCTCCTGCTGAAAAAGAGGCTGTCACGGCGTTTATAGGAACCGAAATAGAAGAAGACTGGAGTACTTCGGACAACAAGTTTGTGTCTCGCAGAATAGTGATAACACAAAATAGAATAAACGGAAAAACTTTAGGTTCGCTCCGTTTGCGTTCCGCTTTTGATGTGAATGTAACCCGTGTTAACCGCTCGGGAATAGATATGCTGGCTACCCCGAATTTGACGTTGCAAATCGGCGACAGCCTGACTACTGTGGGCGAAATTTCGGCTATTAAAAAAGTGGAAAACTTACTCGGCAACACGATGAAAAAATTGAAGGAACCGCATATATTCACAATATTCATAGGAATTCTGCTTGGCGTTTTACTCGGTAGCATGCCGATTTCTTTCCCCGGAATGCCTATGCCCATGAAACTCGGCCTTGCAGGCGGCCCTTTGATTGTGGCAATTTTGATAGGGCGTTTCGGCTACAAGCTAAAACTGATAATTTACACTACGCATAGCGCAAATTTGATGCTGCGAGAAATAGGGATTTGCTTGTTTTTGGCGAGCGTCGGCATTGGTGCCGGCGATAAATTTGTGGAAACCGTGGTTTACGGAAACGGTTTGCTGTGGCTCTTTTGCGGATTTCTGATAACATTGCTCCCCTTGGTTATTGTAGGATTTTTTGCCAGAAAATTTGCCAAGTTCAACTATTTTACTTTGACGGGTGTGCTGGCCGGCAGCCGAACAAGCCTCCCGGTGCTCACCTATTCCAATTCGATTGCAACGGACGATACTCCGGCGGTGGGCTATTCAACCGTGTATCCGCTCACAATGTTTTTACGAATACTCTCTGCGCAGGTGCTGATTTTGGTGTTTTGCGGGTGAGTCTCCGCTTCCTCTGGAAAGTCACGGCAAACCTGTGAGCCTCGTCTCTTGCTCTTTGCAAAAGCTGCAAAGCGGGGTTGCTGCGTTTTAACAGAATTGATTGCCTTTCGCCGGGGAAAACTATTTCCTCTAAACGCTTGGCAAGCCCTATAACAGGGATGTTTGTCAAATTCAGCTTTTTAAGAACTTCAAAGGCCGCTTCCACTTGGCCCTTTCCGCCGTCTATAACCAGCAAATCCGGAAAGTCGGCGTTCTCTCGTTGCAAGCGGGTCAATCTGCGGGTTATGATTTCCCTCATGCTCGCATAATCGTCTCCGCCATGTGCTGTTTTTACCTTGTATTTTCTGTAATCGCTTTTGCTCGGATGTCCGTTTATAAAACAAACCATGCTCGCTACAGGGTCCGTTCCGCTCAAATGAGAAATATCAAAACACTCAATGCAAAACGGCGGCGAGTTCAAATTCAATTCCTTTTGCAATTCAAAAATGCTTCTGTTCATCTCATCGTATTTTGCGCTTTTTGTTTGCAATTCAACCAAGAGCATTTCGGCATTCGCCCTTGCAATTCGCAAATATCCGGATTTATATCCCAGCTTAGGAGCGGTTATCAAAACTTTATGCCCCGCCAGAGCCGCCAGCAATTCTTCAAAAGATGCCATTTCTTCGCCAAGCGAAAATTCCAAAGCTATCTCACGGGGCAAATCCTCTTTCGGAACTTTAGAGTACCAGCGCGGTAAAAATTCCGCCAAGATTTCCGGTGCGTCCTGCTCCAAACGGTTTTCCAGATGAAAGTAACGCCTATCGTATAAAATCCCGCCTCTGTACTCAATAATCACAACCACTGCCAATTCCTTTGCCTTGCAAACCGCAATCACGTCAAGG
Organism: Fibrobacteria bacterium GUT31; assembly: GCA_001462225.1. GTDB lineage: Bacteria > Fibrobacterota > Fibrobacteria > Fibrobacterales > Fibrobacteraceae > Fibrimonas. Next base: position 2,669 of record LIUH01000205.1, read on the forward strand.
CTTAAATCCGTATCATTCATTTTGTCCGCTTTTTGCTTTGCAAAAGCACTATGCACCGCATGAATTTGGTCTCTAAATTTGCCGGCGTCTTCAAAACGCATTTCCGCAGAGGCATTTTGCATTTCGTTTTCAAGTTCTGCCAAAATCTCGTTGCTTCTGCCCTCCAAAAGCATTTTTGCCCCATACACGCCTTTCATATATTTTTCTTCGCTCACCATTCCGGCACACGGAGCACCGCACCTTCCTATGTGGAAATTAAGGCAGGGACGAAAGTTTTTTTTTAGAGGAAATCTCAAAATACATTCCCTTAAACGAAACATTCTAGGCACTAAATCCAAAACCGTTCTCATATAATAAGAGTTGATAAAAGGGCCAAAATAGAGATTTTTATCGTCTTTTGCGTGTCGGGTGATTTTCAGGCGGGGAAATTTTTCCTGTATTGTGAGCACTAGGTAGGGAAAATGCTTGTCGTCTTTTTGGCGAACATTGTAATATGGCTGGTGTTTTACTATTAAATTCGCTTCCAAAATCAGGGCCTCTGCCTCGTTTTCGGTTATTATCCATTCTATGTCCGTTATGTGCGGGAGCATCAGCATTGCCGCCCTGTGCCCGGCTTTTTCCTTGCCATCAAAATAACTGCGAACTCTTTTATTCAAAAATTTAGCTTTGCCTATATATATAATTTCGCCTTTGGAATTTTTCATCAGATAAACCCCGGGCTTTGCGGGTAGGCTTTGCAAACGCGATTTTAACTCCTCCATGGGTGGAATTTAGTAAATGCAGCCACGATATTTGCATGTTTGTGGCGTAGAAATGGCATCATACGGCGTGGCAAATAGCATTAGAGGGAAAATCCGTCAACATATGTTTGCAAAATGCAATCGTTTCACTTTTTTTGTCCTTTTTTCTTAAATTTTAGCTATATTTGTAATAGATTTTTTGGCGAGGCAATTATGGCAATTAGAGTTAAACCGGTGCAAGCGACCGTTATTCGGGATAAAAATATTATCCGGCAGGTTATTGCCGAAGTTCGCAGAACGCCAAGTCCGGAACGTATGGCTGAGTTGAGAAGAGAAGCCAAATTGGTTTTAGGAATGGTAAGGAACGCAGATGAATGAACAGATGATTATCACGCCGGGAAACGGCTTGACGGCTTTTTATACAAAAAAACTTACAGAGACTGACCAATTAAGCAATTTTCATTGCTCCGTAAATGAATACAATGAATACTTAATGAAAGATGCTCTGCGTTCTCAGAGAGACCATGTGGCTTTTACTTGGCTGTTGTTGGATAGAGATACAAATGAAATTGTTTCTTATATGTCTTTAATTACAGATGCTATTAAACTTTCAATTACGGAAAAATCGTTGCATTCTTTGGATTATCCATTTAAAACTATTCCTTCAATAAAAATTGCAAAACTTTCTGTAGATAAATCTTATCAGGAAAAATACAAAGGCATTGGTTCCTTTATGGTTCATATGGCAAAATCTTTTGCAATTATCTGTGATGAGCAATACATAGCGGCTCGTTTCCTTACGGTGGATGCCGATATTGAACATAACGCAGATGTTTTAGGTTTTTATCAGAAAAACGGCTTCCTTGTAAATGAGGAGTTGTATAACAAGAACCGCAAAACAATAAGCATGAGAAGAGATATTTACTGCTAAAAGTAATTTTCATCCGTCAAAAAATCCTTTTTATCCTTGCAAATGCAAAAAATCCCGTAGAATCGTTTTTATTTACCTAAATTTTGCCTTTGAAACACCAAAAAAGGGATATTATGAAAAAGATTTTGTTTGCACTGATCCTCATAGGAGCAATTATAGGAGCATTTGCTCTGTTGAACTACAATAAAACCAAACGAATGGAAGAGTTGCAAAAACGCTCGCGAGCTACAATGGAAATCCCCGTTATGATCAATGAGGTAGGAGAACAAACCCTTGCTCGTTCCATAAGCATAAACGGTGTTTTGCAGGCAAAAAAGCAGGTGGTTGTCCTTGCCGAGACCGCAGGGCAAGTAGAACGCCTTTACAGAGAAGTTGGCGATATGGTTTATCAAGGCACCCCACTCGCCCTTGTGGATGCAACTATAATCTCCACCCAGTTGGAAACCGCTAGGGCAAATCTGGAAAATTCAAAAAGAGACTTGGCCCGTTTTAAAAATTTGGTGCAAAGCGGTGCTGCAACCCAGCAAACCGTGGACCAGTTGACCCTTGCGGTTGAAGCGGCGAATTCCAATGTCGTAGCTTTGCAAAAACAGCAGAGCAATACCATGGTTAAAAGCCCGCAAAAAGGCGTTGTGGTTTCCAGAATGGTAGAAGTCGGTTCCGTAATCGGCGGCGGCTCGCCTACATTCAAGGTTGCAGACCTCTCGCAAATGATTATGAATGTAGGTTTAACGGAAAGGGAAGTTGTGCAAGTTGAAAAGGGAATGCCGGCGAATATTCACATAGATGCCCTTAACCGGGATTTTCCGGCTGTCATAAACAATGTCGGCATAGCGGCGGATATGAGCGGCAGGTATCCCGTTGAGGTTTTGATTAAAGGGGACACAAAGGATAGCGAACTTCGCCCGGATTTGTCCGGAACCGTGAGCTTTGGCTTGCCTAAAAGGGAAAATACCATCATAATTTCAAGAAATGCCCTTGTCAATGGGGTTAAAGACCCAAGAGTTTACTTAATAGAAGGCTCAAACAAGGCCACTTCAAGAAAAATTGCCATTAGTTCCGTAGAAGGCACAAATGTTGTTGTGCACAGCGGTTTATCCGTAGGCGACCGCATAGTTGTAACCGGCCACCAGAACTTGCACGAAGGCGCCATTGTGAGGATTATACAATGAGTCTCTCAGAACTCTCAATAAAACGTCCCACATTTGTTGTGGTGATATTTACGGTTTTGGCGTTTTTGGGTACAATCAGCTATAGCAGTTTGCGCTACGAAATGATGCCGAACATAGATTTTCCTCTATTCATAGTCGTGACCATTTATCCCGGAGCGGCCCCTTCGGAAGTTGAAAATTCCGTGAGCAAGGTGATGGAAGGAAACCTTTCTTCCGTGCAGGGTGTGGATTACCTGCGGAGCATGTCGAGGGAAAATGCCTCCATTGTGATAGTGATGCTAAAACAGGGGACGGATATAGATGTCGCCTTGAACGACGCCACAAGGCTCGCCGGTTCGACAAAAACCGAATTGCCGGACGAAGTCTATGACCCGATGATAATCAAAATAAACATGAACGCAATGCCGGTAATGAACTTGGCGGTTCGTGCGGACAAAATTTCGGCAACCGATTTGTACGACCTTTTAAACTATCGTATAATGCCGGAGTTCTCCAGTATTTTGGGAGTTGGCGAAGTATCCATGCAAGCGGCTTCACAGCGTGAAATTCAGGTAAATGTTGACCCGGCTAAACTGCAAGCTCAAAACTTATCGCATTTGCAAGTTGTGAACACGGTTAAAACAAATAACATGAGTTTCCCCACCGGCAATATAAAAACAGATAGCCTAACCAGTTCTATTCGGCTTTCGGCTAGATATACCGATGTAGAGGATATAGGCAACACGGTGATCAAAAGAAATATGGACGGTTCCCTGCTCAAGGTTTCGGATGTAGCGGAAGTGGTGGATGCCGTTAAGGACGTCAACGGATTTTACCGCCTTGACGGGCAGCCCGCCGTTGGTTTATACGTGACCAAACAAGACGATGCTAACACAGTTGAGGTAGCTGATTTGGTAAAGGCGAAAGCAAAAGAGCTGGAAAAACGCTACGAAGAACAGGGGCTTAAATTCGGAATAGCGATGGATGGCTCTATAATTATCCGCAATGCTGCAAATTCGGTTACCTTTGATTTGCTGTTGGCGGTGGTATTTGTAACCATACTTATGATTTTCTTTTTGCATTCCCTTCGCAACGGTATTATAGTTATGGTTGCGGTTCCGCTCTCCCTTATTACAACTTTCATAGGGCTTGCGGTTATGGATTTTACTTTGAACATCGTAACCCTGCTTGCTCTTTCCTTGATAATAGGAACTCTGGTTGATGATGCCATTGTGGTGTTGGAAAATATTTACCGTCATATGGAGATGGGAAAAAACGCTTTTAATGCATCCATAGACGGCATTAAGGAAATAGGGCTTTCCGTGGTATCAATGACTTTGGTGCTTTTGGTGGTATTCTTGCCGGTTTCCGTTGCGCCCGGCATACTCCGTCCCGTGCTCCAGGCATTTGCGTTAACAATAGTTATTTCGGTTGCCATATCCTTGCTCGTGGCATTCACGGCGGTTCCTCTGATGACGAGCAGTTTTGGGAAACTTACAAGAATTGAAAATAAGGGTCTTTGGAGCGGTTTGATTCATGGTTTTGAAGGCTTGGTAAATTTGCTTCACAGACTGATTATGTCCCTTTTGCATTGGGCTTTGAGCCACCGCAAAACGGCTTTGCTTTTATCGGTTTTGCTTTTTGTTATTTCCGTAGCTTTGGTTCCGCTGGGTTTTATAGGCAGTGAAATGGTGGCAAACGGAGATAACGATGGGGTATCGGCCACGTTAGAATTTGTAAAGGATATTTCCGTTACGCAAAACAACGAAGTCACACGGCAGATAGAAAATGATATTTTGCAAATGCCGGAGGTCACAAGCGTTTATGCCGGTGTTGGAGCGAACAGTTCCGCATTTGGCAGCGGCGGAGCTTTTCAAACGAATATAGGCATAAAACTTGTGGATAAAAGCCTTCGCACAAGGAATTCGGAGGCTTTTGCCGCAGATTTGGAAAGGTTCATAAACGGAAAATACGCCGGAGTTAAGGCCATTGTTAAGGCAGATGAAATGATGGGTGGCGGCGGCGGCAGCATGAATGCTCCTGTGCAAATAGTTCTGCAAAGCTCGGACAGGGAAACCATGCTCGCTTTTGCAAACACTATGGTGGACACCCTTTTAAAAATTGAGGGTATGCGCAGTCTGAAGCTCAGTTCCGATATGGGAGCACCGGAAGTTGTGGTTGATATAGACCGGGAAAAAATGGCACGCCACGGTTTGGATTTGGGTTCTGTGGGCGGCACCTTGCAATACGCCTTTGCCGGAGACCAAACGGCCAAATTGCTCAAAGGCGATTATCAATACGACATCAACATAAGATTTGACGATTTTGACCGCCGCAGCGCAGAAGACGTGGGCAATCTGACTATTCTGAGCCAGTTGGGCGCACCGGTTAAGCTGAAGCAAATTGCAAACATAACCGAAGGCACGGGACCTAATGTGATGGAGCGTTACGGCCGTATTCCTTCCATCACCTTCCAAGGTTACACGGAAGGGCGTTCAATAGGCGAAATAGGCAAGGACATAGAAGCTAAATTGCAGGAAAAGTTAAAGGATTATCCCGATATAACCTATCAGGTAGAAGGCCAGCTTAAAAACCAAGCGGATGCTTTCAGCGCATTGTTCATAGCTCTTTTCACTTCCATATTCCTCGTTTACCTGGTTATGGTTGCGCTTTACGAGAGTTATCTTTATCCTTTTGTGGTGTTGTTCTCCATTCCCTTCTCCATTATAGGAGCATTGTGGATATTAGCAATTACCGGCAATAATTTGAGCATATTCACGTTGCTGGGCATAATAATGCTGGTAGGTTTGGTCACCAAAAACGCCATATTGGTTGTGGACTTTGCGAACCAGATAAAAAAAGAGAAGAACAGCGTTTACAAGGCATTGGTAGAAGCGGTGGAAATCAGATACCGCCCCATACTTATGACAGCTCTATCATGTATTGTTGGTATGCTTCCCATAGCCTTAGGCAGTGGTGCCGGTTCCGAATGGAAAAAGGGCATTGGCTGGGTTATCATAGGCGGCATGACGAGTTCCATGTTCCTTTCGCTAATAGTTGTGCCGGTTGTGTACAGCCTTCTTGAAAGCACAAAGATTTGGACAAAGAGAAAGCTGGGAATGCTGCCGAAAAATGCGAAGTTTGAGTAAATTTATTTATCAACCTCTTCGTCCACAGTATCCATAAATTCTGCGGTTTCTTTTGCCTTCTGCGTGGAATTTTTTGGTGCCGGATTGGAAGCACAGCCTATGATGCAAAGCGAAATGATTAAAGCGAGTAATTTCATTTGTCAAGCTCCGCATCTACAATGTCCAAAAATACCTTTGTGACGGCGGCATCTTTTAAAGCCTGATCGTTGCTTATCTTGTCTTTGAGCGTTTTGCCAACCGATTCTTTTGGAGTGCTGACCAAAGTGTACACCCGGTATTTGCCCTCTTTTTCATTATACTGCAACTTTGTGTCTTGAACAATCACATTGCTGAGTTCAAGTTCTGCAATTACTTCCAGCCTTCTCATAGTTGCAATTGAGCCTTCGTCTTCCGGGGTATTTACAAAAGAATCTTTGAGCTTGGTTTTAACGAGGCTTTGAACCTGTATGGTCAATTCTCTACGAGCGGTGGCATCGGATTGCTCCCTTGCGGTTTGCTGTTTTGTAGATGTCCCTTCTCCTACGCCGCAATAGAATTTGGAATTATCGCACAAAGCACGCAATTCTTTCACGGGATCTACCACATCCTGATAGGGGACACCGGCTTCTTGCAAAGTGGCGGGTTTACTGCCCCCGCAAGAGGTTAGTGCCATTGCAGTTAAGGCAATGGCGGCGAGTGTTGCAGAGGGCTTTTTCATCTGATTTCTCCTTGTGATTGGTAGAATTGACATATTCGCAAATATAGTAAATTTTTCCAAAAAAAGCAAGGTAGGTTGACAATTCCGTTTTTTTTTTCTATATTTACAATACTGTACACAAACGGAGAGTTTAATGCCCTGCGGAAGAAAAAGAAAAAAGAGGAAGATCGCGACTCATAAACGCAAGAAACGTCGCCGCCGCGATCGCCATAAGAAGAAACTTCGCTAGTTTAGGCTTTTATGCCCCAAACCATAGTCATAGCCACCGGAAACGTTGGCAAGATGAGTGAGTTTTGCGCTATCCTCAAAGATGGAGCGTTTTCCCTCCTTGCATCAAAAGAAGTCGGCTTTTCCGAAGAAATTGACGAAACAGCCCGGACATTCAAGGGGAATGCGGAAATAAAGGCGAAAGCCGTTTTTGAATGCGTGTCTTCCAAATATGAGGATTATTGGGTTGTAGCAGACGATTCGGGGCTAGAGGTTGAGGCTTTGGGGGGCAGGCCCGGAGTTTTTTCGGCTCGCTATGCGGGCGTGAATGCCTCCGGCAAGGACCGCTACACCAAATTGCTAAAAGAAATGGAGGGGCAAACCAACAGAAACGCCCGATTTGTTTGTTGCCTTTGCCTGATAAGGCCGGGTTGCCTGCCGGAATTTTTTGAGGGAGAATGCAGAGGCAGCATTTTAACCGAACCTAGAGGCAATGGCGGTTTTGGCTACGACCCTGTTTTTTTGCCCGAAGGCTACACTAAAGGCTTTGGCGAAATGAACGAAGAAGACAAAAACGCTTTGAGCCACAGGGGCAGAGCCATAAAGAATATGCTTGAGAGGTTAAATGAGAACAAAGCTTAAAGCCAAAGAACTATCTTGGAATAGGGTTATACTGGAAGCTATGCTGGAATGCAGAAATTCCGATATAGATGAAATTTTTCAAATTTGCGAAGAAAAATTCATGGAATTGGAAGCCCCGGAAAAAGAGATGGCACTCAGGCTGTTTGCTCTTGCTATTTACTGCGATAAAATGTATAATTGGAAATTTTTTGAGTCTGGGGCGTTTTCTCGCTTTTCCGAACTTTTGGATTTTGCCCGTTTTGAACAAACGGTGGAAATGCTGATTAAAAAAGAAAACCCTGCACTGGTGGTCTTCTGGTCCATTTTCAGGTTATCTTTTAAGAAATCCCTCTCGCAGAACCGTTATCTGTTGCTGGAAAACAAAATGAGGGAGAAATCTTTGGAACTAACTTTCATAAATATGCCTGCTTCCTAATAATGCCTTGACAGGCACGGAAAAATTTTATTCACTCGGCCAAAGCCTCGTTCACCCCTTCGGGGCCAGCCTTTGGCTGTTAAAAATTTCCTAACAATGCCTTGACAGGCACGGAAATTTTTTCTATATTTTAGTTCCTAATTAACAAGCACCGATTGTGTTTCAGCATCCTAGGTGGCCTACAAGGGCAATTGTTCTTGTAAAGTTCGGATGTATAAACAGTTGGGAAGAACAACCAAATGGAGAATGCATTATGGCAGATATAACTTCTGTTGCAGCAGATTTGCCTTCTATAGAAGACCTGTTGGCAGCAGGTACGCACTTTGGGCACCAGACTCGTCGTTGGAACCCCAAAATGAAACCCTATATTTTAACCGAAAAGAACAGCATACATGTGCTGAATTTGGAAAAAACCCGGCACCTTTTAGAGGTAGCAGGCCAGGCTGTAGCCCGGATTTCCGGCAATAACCGCACTGTTCTTTTTGTCGGCACCAAATCCACCGCTCGCAAAGCCGTGGAAGATGCAGCCGCGAAATGCGGGCATTTTCACGTTACAAATCGCTGGCTCGGCGGAATGCTCACCAATTTCCAAACCGTGCGCAAGTCAATCAAACAGATTGATAAAATAGACGATATGGAAAATCAAGGCGTTTTCAAACAGATGAGCAAAAAAGAGGTTTTGGATAAAAATCGCGAACGCACAAAGCTCTTAAATGTTTTTGGCGGCATAAGAGAAATGAGCCAACTCCCCGGAATTGTTGTGATAACCGACTTGAACCACGAGCATATAGCGGTTTCCGAGGCTCGTCGCCTGCGCATTCCCATAATAGGAATTTGCGATACCAATGTAAACCCGGAACTGGTCCAATACCCCATTCCCGCAAACGACGACGCGCTGCGTTCCGTTTCGCTGATTGTGGATTACTTGGCTGCAAAAGTGGTTCCTCGCCAAAATTTTTCCGCTTCATCGAACAACAGTAAAGATAAAAACGCCGAAAAACCGGCGGAGGAGAACGCATAATGGCAACTATAACCGCACAAATGGTGAACAGCCTGCGCGAAAGAACCGGCGTAGGCATGTTGAAATGCAAAGAGGCTTTAACAGCCAGCGATGGCGATGTTGAAAAAGCTGTGGAATACCTGCGCAAGCAAGGTGCCGCTGTCGCTGCAAAACGTGCAGATAAAGACGCAAAAGAAGGCTCGGTATTCGTAGGCTCAACCGAAAGCAAGGTTTTTGCATTTGAATTAACCAGCGAAACGGATTTTGTTTCCAAAAGCGACGATTTTGGGAAATTAGGAGCGGACATTGCAGAAGCCATAAAAGCGAACAATGCTTCTTCCATAGAAGATGTTCTTAAACTTCCGGTTGGTTCGTTGACCGTTGCCAGCCGCATAGAAGAAGTTTTGGCAAAAATCGGCGAGAAAATTGAAATTCGCAAACTCGCTGTTTTGCCGATTGGCGAAAACGAGGCTGTTTATTCCTATGCGCATCTGGGCGGCAAAATAGGTTCCGTTGTAAAGCTCGCTTTTGAGGGCAATCCGAACGGCGGCAAAGAAGCTGTTCAAGCCGTGGCAAAAATTATAACCCTGCATGTAACCGCTTCCAACCCCGTAGCTCTTGATGAAGGCGGCCTTTTGCCGGAACTTGTTGCAAAAGAAAAGGATATTGCAAAAGAACAGGTGATAAACGAAGGCAAAACCAAGCCCGAATTTATTGAACGTGCCATTGAAGGCCGTGTAAAAAAGGCTTTGAAGCAATTCTGCCTTCTCGACCAGGAATTTTACACAGATAGCAAGAAAACCGTTCGCAATGTACTTGCCGAAAAGCAAAAGGAACTCGGGCTTTCCAAACTGGAAGTGGTTCGGTTCATTCGTTTTGAGAAAGGCAAATAAAAGGAACTTGTATGAATTTAATACCTCTTATCAGAAATATCCCTGATTTTCCGATACCGGGTGTTATTTTCAGGGATATAACTCCAATACTCGCAGATGCGGAGGCTTTCAATTTTGCCGTAGAGAAAATGATAGAGCCTTTTGTAGATGCAAAAATTCAAAAAGTGGCGGCAATTGAAGCCAGGGGCTTTATTTTCGGTGTGGTAGCAGCGAACAAACTGGGAGCTGGTTTTGTGCCTATACGCAAAAAAGGCAAACTGCCTTTTAAAACCGATGTTGAAACTTGTTCTTTGGAATACGGCGAAGCCAGCATTGAGGTTCACACAGATGCTTTTGATGAGGGCGAGCGTATTTTGCTAATAGACGATGTTTTGGCAACCGGAGGAACAATGGCTGCGGCTTGCCGTTTGGTTGAGAGGCAAAAAGCGGTTATTGCCGGAATATCTTTTTTTTGCGAATTAGATGCCATGGCTGGGAAAAAATTATTGCCGGGCAACGTACATTCTATTTTACATTTTTAAAATGAGGTTATAAATATGGCTACAGTGCTTTTTCTTTTGGCAGATGGTTTTGAGGAGCTTGAATTTGTAGCTTCTTACGATATTCTGCACAGAGGCGAGATTTTGGTTAAAACGGCTTCCATAAGTGACAAAAAGGAAGTTTCGGGAGCGCATGGCTTAATAATTTTGGCGGATTCCCTTTTGCAGCAAATGGAAGGGTTGCCGTTTGATATGCTTGTTTTGCCGGGTGGCACAAAGGGGACTGAGCGTTTATTGGAAACCCCTGCGGTAAAAAGTTTGCTCGTAAAAAGCTACGAGGCCGGCAAGCAAATAGCAGCGATATGCGCCGCTCCCAGTGCTTTGGCAAATGCGGATATTCTGCGTGACCATGCCGCTACAAGTTATCCGGCGGTGAGGGGAAGTGTTGAACCTCACTGCAAAAAATATTTGGATGTTCCTGTTGTTATCAGCGAAAACATAATAACATCAAGGGGTGCAGGAACCGCCGCAGAATTCGGCTTTTGCCTGCTCTCGTTGCTGGCTGGGTTTGAAACGGCAGCAGCAGTGAAAGCTAAGATGATTTTTTGAGTTTGCCGACATGGGCGAAAAATTCTATACCCCGGATGCCCCAAAAACCAAGCGCAGGCAACTGCGCGAAAAGCGCGGCAATGCCATGCACCAAATGCAAAGCGGCTTTCTGGACGCCCGCCCGCTAAAAGAGAGATGGACGCGGGAATGCAAAACAGAAGCGAGAAGAAAAAAATTAAAACCGACTGCCGAAAGTTTTCCCGTTGAGCAAAAAGAAAAAGCCCTTGTGCTTTCCGTGCATAGGCGCAGTTGCTTAGTTCGCTTGCAAAGCGGCAAGGAACTCAAAGCACTCTACTTGGCAAAATCCATAGACGAAGAAAAAATGTTCCCCGCAGTCGGCGATTTTGCGAACGTGGGAAAAAACGAGTGCGAAAATTTTATTCTGGGTTTGGAACCCCGCAAAAGCGTTTTGAGCCGCCCCGGCCCCCGCACCCGTGAAAATCGGATTCTTGTGCAGGCAGCAAATATAGATCAAGTTGCCATTGTGATGAGTTTGGAAAATCCGCCCTTTAACTTTGGCTTTGCAGACCGCTTTTTACTCGTGGCAAACTTCAACAATCTACCGTTTATTTTGGTTTTGAACAAATGCGATTTAATGCAAAACATCCCAAACGAAATTCAAGAATTCATAGAACTCGCAGATAACACTATTCTGGCAAGCGCAGAAAAAAACATCGGCATAGAAGAATTAAAGGAAAAATTGCTCGGCAAAGTTTCGGTTTTCAGCGGGCAAAGCGGAGTTGGAAAATCCTCTTTGATAAATTTGCTGGTGCCGGGTGCTTCGCAAAATGTGAGCGAAGTTAGGAAAAAAGACGGCAAGGGCAGGCACACAACCGTTTCATCTTCCTACTTGGATTTGCCGCAAGGCGGTGCAGTCATAGATACGCCCGGCATTCGCGCCCTCGGCATTATGAACTTAACCGCAGACGAGCTAGCCCGCTGTTTTCCGGGTTTTTTTGAGAAGGATTTTTTTGACTGCAAATTCAAAGATTGCAAGCACCAAAGCGAGCCGGATTGCGCCGTTTTGAAAAGAATAGAGGCCGGTGGAATTTCCGAAGCTAGGTATAGGAGTTATTTGAGGATGCTATCCACCCTTCCACCTCTTCCAGTTTAACAATATCTTGCTTCATGGAATCCCTTTCACGGATTGTGACCAAGCCTTTTTTATCTTCGCCGTCTCGTCCCACGGTTCCGAAATCCACAGTGATGCAATACGGAGTTCCGATTTCATCTTGGCGGCGGTAGCGTTTGCCGATGCTCTGGGTTTCATCGTATTCAACAGGCCATTTTTTCAGAAGTTTTTTGTGCAGGTCTTTTGCAACCGCTATCAGCTCATCGTCTTTTGAAAGCGGCAAAACTGCGGCTTTAACCGGTGCAACGCTAGGATGAAAGCGGAGCACGTTGCGGTCTTCGCCGGTTTCGGTTTTTTCAACATCGTAGGCATCGCAGAGCAGGGCTAAGAGCAACCTGTCCACACCCAACGCCGGTTCAACGACAAAGGGAACGTATTTTTCGTTTGCAACTTTATCGTGATAGCGCAGGTCAATTTTTGAATGTTCAATATGCTGGGTTAAATCGAAATTCGTTCTGCTGGCTATTCCCCACAACTCGCCCCAGCCAAATGGGAATTCGTATTCGATATCGCTTGTGCCGTTTGAGTAATGCGATAGTTCTTCCTTTGAATGTTCCCTGATTCTCAATTTTTCCTTGCAGAGTCCTATTTCGCCGAGCCATTCCATGCAGAAATTTTTCCAATACGCATACCATTCTTGTTCGGTACCCGGTTTGCAAAAGAACTCCATTTCCATCTGTTCAAATTCGCGAGTGCGGAAAATAAAATTGCCGGGGGTAATTTCGTTTCTAAAGCTCTTGCCTATTTGTCCCACGCCAAACGGAATTTTTTGGCGGCAGTTATCGGCTATATTTTTGAAGTTTATAAAAATTCCCTGCGCTGTTTCCGGGCGCAAATAAACTTGGTTTCCGGTTCCTTCAACAACGCCTATTTCCGTTTTGAACATCAAATTGAACGAGCGTGGTTCTGTCCAGTCTTTGCTGCCGCATCTGGGGCATTGAATAGCGTTAACTTTCATCATTTCGGCTATTTCCGCAAAGTTTTTGCCGGCTGCTGCACCCGGTCCCAGCTTGTCTTCCAGCAAATGATCTGCCCTAGAACGTTCCCTGCACACCTTGCAATCCACCAGCGGGTCGCTAAAGCTCTTGACGTGCCCGCTCGCTTCCCAAACCCTTGGATTCAGCAAAATGGAAGAGTCCAAACCCACAACATCTTCCCTGCCGGCGATAAATTTTTTCCACCACAGATCTTTTATATTGCGCTTTAACTCAACGCCATAGGGACCGTAATCCCATGTATTTGCCAAACCGTCATAAATCTCCGACCCCGGAAAAATAACGCCGCGTCTTTTGCAGAGCGAAACCAAATCTTTCAACGCATCTTGAACTTTTTTTGCCATGAGGGGAAAATAGTAAATGCTGATTGAGTCGCTATCCCAAACCTTTGCTTCGCTTCAGTCAAGGAAACACTACTTTCTCCAGCCTGTCAGCAATGTATCGATAACTCTTTTTTTGAACTAGCCACTCCCCTTGCAACTTAATCAGCGCTTGCTTTAAAATATTTTCAAAAAAAACTTGACAACGGCTTTAAAAAAAGCTATATTTATTTACATAATGATGTATAACACCCAAAATGCAGGAGCTTGCAGTGCAGGCAAAGCCGAGCACTTATGACCTAAATGTTAACATTGTCATAAAAAGTCTAATATACGCATTTTTCCCATTTTTTATACGTAAATTCGAAAAATTACAAGAAATTGGTTGCAAGAATTTCCCAAATCAACAAAGGAGGCCTGTAATGGCTGAAAAGGAGTAATGCTATGGCAAAAATCAAAATCATCACAAAAACAACTCTTGCTGTGTTTTTTACGCTTTGCGTTTCGGCTTTTGCGCAAAATCCATACCGGCTGGCGGTGCTTGAACCGGAAGGCAAAGGGATTTCGGAGAATGACAAATGGATGCTTTCTACGGTTCAGAGTGTGATTTACACAAGTTTCAGCAAATTCTCGGGAATGACTATTATTGACCGGCAAAAAATAGAAACGATAATGTTAGAGCAAAATGAGGCTATGTCCGCTCACTACTCAAACGAGAATCGCATCCAACTCGGCAATCTCACCAACGCAAGCCATATCCTCAGCGGAACCGTAAGCAAAACCCCAAACGCCTTTATGCTGGAACTTTTCGTAACAGACTTGGAAAGCGGAGAACGAAAGGCATCGTATTCCCATCCGGTGTCCGCCGTCGCGCTGGAAAATCACTCAGCGATTAAGGAGGCATCTGCGGATTTGCTCAAGCAGTTAGGCGTGAGTTTGACAAGCGAAGCCATTAAGGAACTGAAACAGGCGGCAAATATCGTACGGATACAGGCAGAAGAGGCACTTGCCCGTGGCATTGTTGCCCAAAGACAAGGCACTTCGGTTGCGGCACTCAGCTATTACTATCAGGCTGCCGCATTTGACCCAAGCCTGCTTGAAGCAGTGAGTCGCTCTTCGGTGATGTCTGCCAATATTTCCGGTGCAAATCTTGGAGAAAACATTCGCAACGACATTGTATGGCGCAGGGACTGGGTGGAACGCCTCAAAGAAACTGAAGAAACTTTCTACAAAATAATCAGCAACGCCCACCCGCCGTACACATTGTTTTATTCCACAGGCATTGAGGCAAAAGACATAAACTACAAGACGGAGACCGCAAATCTCAGCACCCCTATAAACTTGACTGCCAACGGGGAATGGTTCAACGCTATGAAACAGGCTCTTAAAGCGGCTCAGGCGGTGTTGGATGGTTTAAACGCAACTAATAGGAAGCGTGATTGGGAATTGGCGAATTGGCCGGGGTATGGCGTGTCAAACACTAACCCTTTTTCTTCGTCAAAGCAATACGATATTTCCGTTGAGTTTGAGTTGGTAAACCAGCATGGCAAGGTAATTGGCAGGGAAACAGCCAGACTGAGACCTTCTTTCAGTATTGGCAACTACAACGATCGGTTTGATGTTAATTTTACCGAAAATACCAGTAGCACCTTAACTTTCAACTCAGTCAAGGCAGACGACATCACCGACAACCTGACCATTCGCCCCGCGTCAGTAAACGGCACAGCACCGGAAGCCGCAGGATTTTCAATAACCGCTATATCGGCTGAAAAACGGGCACAAGGCCTCGTTTTTAGAATAGAGAATAGCGTTGTGATGGGATTTAGCCAGTCGCTTTCGGATAGTGAAAAAGCACGGCATCGCAACCTTGTCATCCCAAGTGAAGCGTGGGGTCAACCAGTTACTGCTATTGGAGACAGAGCATTTGAGAATAGCGGACTTTCCAGCGTAACAATTCCCAACACCGTCACTTCAATTGGTGAAAAAGCATTTGCGGGAAACCAACTGACCAGCGTGACAATTCCCAACACCGTCACTTCAATTGGAGAAAGAGCTTTTGCCGAAAACAATCTGACCCGCATAACAATTCCCAACAGCGTGCGTACTATCGGGGCGGGGGCATTTTCTTACAGTTTTACTAAAAAATATGATAGCCAAGGTCAACAAGTTATAGATCGTGAATTTAATAAAATTACCGAAGTGATCATCAGTGAAAATGTTAAAATTATTAACAGTTCATTATATTGCGGTATTGGTACTAGTTCATGCAGTAATACATTTGAGCGAGTTTACCACAAGAACGGAAGCAAGGCAGGAACCTACATTTACCGTACAGTTTATGGCTGGGAGAAAATGGCTATATCTGAGGAAGAAAAGAAAGAGGAGGAAACTGCTTGGCATTGGTCTCCTTCGGTAGGTATTGGTATATCATATATGCTGAACTCAATAGATACTTTATTTTATAAAGCGGGTGGCGGGGTTTTTGGTAGCATTGAGTTTTTTAAACCCGAATTTGATTTTTTCCGCTTTGGGTTTAATGCGAATGGAGGTCTCACCGGTATTGACAAGGAGGCGGTAAGAAAAATACAGCCCGATCTTGACAGTTTAGCTCCATCTGTTTTTTTTAATGTTGGTGCTTTTGCGAGGCTGTATCCGGCAAGTTTCATGTATCTGTCGGGAGGGGCTAGTTTTGGATACTATGGTGGCTACAAAGGAACAACGACGAGTGGCGATAAAATTTCAGGGCAATCAACTAGTACGGTTGTATTCCCAGTTGGAGGGGGACTTATTATAGGCCCCAAAGATACAGGCCTTCTTCTTGAAGCACTGTATAATATAACGATGCTTAAAAACGGCTACGGAGCGTGTTGGTCATTTAATATCGGCGGCAAATTAGGGCGGAAACGCATGGGTAATTGAAATCAAACAATCTTTCCCTTCAACATAGGAGTTATTTATGGAAAAGAATAAAGTCAAAGTGTTAGCGGCAGTTGCCGTAGCAATGATGTTTTTTGCGGGATGCTCATATCCCGATGATACGCCAGATGGCGACAACAATTCTTCCGGCGGTGGAGGCAATAGTTCTCCAAGCGGTGGCAATAGTTCTTCCAGTGGCGGTGGAGTTGGCAGTAGCAGAGAAAATCCCAAATCGGTTACGGTGGGATATTCGGATTCCCATAGCATCAGCTTGAATGGGGAGTACTGGTTCAAGTTTGTAGGAGATGGAAATCCAGTGATATTTGAAACCGAGGGTAATGTTGTGGATACATATATTTATAACGAAACCACTTGGAATGGTGACGACGATAGCGGGGAAGGGTCTAATGCCCTGCTTAGCTTCAACACAACTTCGGGAACAACATACTACATCAGAATTACACCGCGAAACAACACTTCCGGCACATACACTCTTGTTGTAAAGGCTCCTACGATCAATATAAGAACTAATTCCATATCGGTTACAACGGGAAATTCATCTTCCCATACTATCAGTTCGGGCAATCAGCATTGGTTCAGTTTCCAAGGTACAGGCAACAGCGTGATTTTTGAAACCGAGAGTAATGTTGTAACCACAAACATAGAACTTTATATTGGAGACAACACGAGCACCTTTTTAACTGACAATAAACGAATCAGTTTTAGCACGGTCTTAGGAACAACCTACTACATTAAAGTCACCGGCAACAGTGGCACATACACTTTTAATGTGAATAATGGTGCTGGCGATGGCAGTTCCAAGTCTTATGCCATACCTATTGCAGTGGGAAATTCGTCTTCACATAGCATCAGTTTAGGCGGTGAGCATTGGTTCAGTTTTTTGGGCACAGGCGAAACTGTGATATTTGAAACCGAGGGTAATGTTGTGGATACATATATTTATAACGAAACCACTTGGAATGGTGACGACGATAGCGGGGAAGGGTCTAATGCCCTGCTTAGCTTCAACACAACTTCGGGAACAACATACTACATCAGAATTACACCGCGAAACAACACTTCCGGCACATACACTCTTGTTGTGAGATAGTAAATATCCGTGCAAGGCTTGCCTTGCACTTATACACCGGATTCCCATAAGGTGAATCACTA
>LIUH01000206.1 GCA_001462225.1 Fibrobacteria bacterium GUT31
TGTTGACCATAAATTCTTCGCCGGGGCAGTTGTAGAACATATTGGCAGCGAAGGCTTCGCCCACAGTTGTAACTCTTTGCGGCAGATTAAATACGCTGTTCATCGTAAAACTTGCGCCGGAGCAGACGGAGAATATAGCGTGGGCGAAGTACTCGCCCACAGTCGTAATCCCTTGCGGCAGATTGAATACGCTGTTCATCGTAAAACTCGTGCCGGAGCAGGCGGAGAACATATAGGCAGCGAAGTTATTGCTCACAATCGTAATCCCTTGCGGCAGATTGAATACCTCATTCATCGTAAAATTTGCGCCGGAGCAGGCGGAGAACATATAGAAAGCGAAATTATTGCCCACAGTCGTAATCCCTTGCGGCAAATTGAATACTTCGTTCATCGTAAAATTTGCGCCGGAGCAGTTGTAGAACATCCGGTTGGCGAAGTAATCGCCCACAGTAGTAATTGTGTCCCATCCGCCGGAGAAAGTGAAATTGTCGCCCATTGTCAAATTTGTACATCCGCGAAAAGTATATGCCCATTCGTATGATGGTGCCGTGCCGTTATTAATCTGGGTCTGTGTGCGGGTCATAAGCGGGGTGAGCGGGCTTATGACCTTTGTAACCATATCTCTGTTCGTCTGGGAATCCGAATTGGTAGAACTGTCGTAAAAACCAAAAGCGCCAAGCCACGCATCCGTTGAACCGGCAGGGGTAATGGTAATCGTGTACGTTCCCGGTGGGTATGGATGGGAAATGCCGGTGAAAGTTTGGGTACCGCTCTTATTTTCAATTGTTCCATCGCCCCAGTCGATATTCCAGTCATAAGTTTTAGTATTGTTGTTGTTCAGCTGCCCATTTAACGGTATTCTAAAGGCTCCTTGACCTT
Source organism: Fibrobacteria bacterium GUT31 (assembly GCA_001462225.1). Lineage (GTDB taxonomy): Bacteria > Fibrobacterota > Fibrobacteria > Fibrobacterales > Fibrobacteraceae > Fibrimonas. The sequence continues at coordinate 880 of LIUH01000206.1, forward strand.
CCGGCACCGTTACCTCAAACTGAAACACCTCCGACTGGCCAAACGCCAAAGCGGTAAAAAGCAATATTGCTATAGCTATCGCCCTAAGATTCTTTTTCATAAAGATCCCTCCTCTTTAAATATAGAAAATTTATTTCTAAAGGACTGTAGGCGGTTGATGGCTTGGTGCCTTCGCAATATTTGCTTGACATTGCCAATTTAAATATAAAAGGCGAATTGTCTATTGATGAAATTCAGCGGAAACTTCAAAATTATTATGAGAACAAACCCGCTGAAACCACGGATGAGGAGCGGCAAAAAGAAGCGGATTTGGTTTCTCTGAAGATAACAAAACTCCTTGCTAGATGCAAAAAACGAATTGAAAAATCGTGAGCTTAGTACTTAACTCCTCTTCATGATAATCCAGTTCTTGAAAAACGGGTCGTCAAATTCATAGTTTTTGCCCTTTACAACGTAGCCGTGTGCTATCAATCGTGCAAGTCCGCTGTAAATAGTGCTTTGGGGGAACGAAGCAGTTGGCAGTTTCCCTTGCATTGCAAGGCTTATCAGGATTTTTTTGTCTGTTTTGCGGATTGTGTTCCAAAGCCGTTCATAGTCGGTGCTGTGAATTGTTATTATGTCTTTTATAACAAGCGGCAATATGTCCTTTTTATACCTTTCCTTTTCCAAAAAAGAAAAGCAGTAAAATGCAAGTTGCTGGGTGTAATAAGGGTGTTGCTCTGTAAGTTCCAGAATTTCCTTTGATATGGTCTCGCTTCTGTTTGTGATTTTGTCAAAACGATTTTTCAGGTAATCAAAAAAGTCGCTGTAAGGAATTTTATCCAAAGCCATAAGATATCCGAAGTGATAAAAAGGCGATTTTTTGCTTTCAAAAATAGCTTTCATCATGGATTCCAAGCTACCTAAAAAAATATAATTCACATTCTTATGGTGCTGTATTATCGCTCTAAGCTGCTTGGGCAAATTTTTGTCCAAATACACAATGTCCTGAAATTCGTCCAAAACAACAATAGGCCTGTTGCCTTTCTTGTCCGTCTTTTCAATAAGATTCAGAACATCTTCCAGCGGAGCAAGTTTATTGCTTGCGGAGGGAGCAAAAGAAACTTCCATGCCACCGGTTTGCGGATTCAACTCCAGTGTAGGCACAATTCTGAAATTGGCCAAAAAATGCTTCACGCTTTCCCATTTGTTTATACTCAAGAATTTTTTGAGGAGCTGTGTTGCCAAATCGGAAACATCGGTGGCCAACTGTAAGTCCATATAAATCACGGGTCTTGAAAGCGAACTCGTAACCTTGTTGATCAAGGAGGTTTTTCCATAGCGGCGCGGAGATATTAGAACCAGATGATTGCGGCTTGCAAGCACATTTTTTGCATTTTCGAACTCTTTTTCCCTGTCGGTAAAAAAATCCTCGCTCACAACAGAGCCGAACTTAAACGGATTAGCCATATAATAACCTCACGAAAACTACGAAAAATATAGTAATTTTTATTACGAAAAATTTCGTAACGAAAAATTTCGTAGTATGATGCATATCGCCTGCCTTTTTCTAACCTGATTTTGTGACGAAATATGGCAAATTTACTATATTAACCCTCAATGTATCTCTCGCTAGATGAAGCTGCGGAAATTTTGAAAAAAGGCGGAATAGTGGCAATTCCTACGGAAACGGTTTATGGGCTTGCCGGAAATGCTTTCTGCGAAATTGCTATTGCAAAGATTTTTGCGGCGAAAGAACGCCCTTTCTTTGACCCGTTGATAGTACATATAGCGGAGTTTGGCGAGATTGAAAACTTAGCCGCTACAATTCCGAAAAACGCAAAGTTGCTGGCAGAAAAGTTTTGGCCGGGACCGATGACTTTGGTTTTGCCGAAAAAAAAAAGCGTTCCGGATTTAACCACCGGCGGGCTTTCTGCCGTTGCCGTTAGAATGCCGAAAAAACAAATTGCAATAGACATAATAAAACTCGCCGGATTTGCGCTTGCGGCTCCAAGCGCAAACATGTTTCAGCGTTTAAGCCCAACAAAGGCGGAGCATGTTCTGGAGCAGTTGGGCAACCGAATAGACGGCATAGTGGATGGTGGGGCCTGCGAAGTAGGGGTGGAAAGCACAGTGATAGGTTTTGAAAACGAAATGCCTGTAATTTATAGACCCGGTGCAATTACAAGCGAAATGATAAAAGAACATCTGGACTTAAAAACCACTAGCCATTCCCCACTAACAACCGCCGACCATGTTAGCCCGGGTTTATTGCAAAAACACTACAGCCCGAACACTCCGCTTTATCTTGAGTCTCTGAGCGAAGTTCCGCCGAACTCAGGTTTGCTGGCTTTTGGAAAATTACCTGCAAATTCAAAGGCTTTTGCCAAAATTTTAAACCTCTCGGAAAATGAGGATCTAATAGAGGCAGCAGCGAATTTATACGGAATGCTGCATAAGCTGGACTCTTGCAGGCTAGGCGGAATTTATGCAACTCTATTGCCTCAAGCAGGCCTTGGCAACGCTATTAACGATAGGCTAATCAGAGCAGCCGGCTGCTAGCGTTTACTATATTTAGTTCAGTCATGTATAAGTTTTTATTATCTCTCCCGCTTTTCGCCGTTGCATCGACTTTTGCCGTCAACACCCTAGCTGTTTTGGAAATAATCCCAAAATCGGAAATAGACGTTAGTATCACCGAAATACGTCATTTAACGGACGAGTTGCGCCGGCAAGCGGTGCTCGCTTTGCCAAGCGACGGTTATGCCGTTCTCACAAGAGACAATATGATAGCACTCATGCCGCCGGACGAAGCAGAGGCCGAGTGCCTTGCGGAAAGTTGCGCTGTGGACATAGGCAGGGCTATAGGTGCCGAATACATAAGCCAAGGAAGCATAGGCAGCTTTGGCAGCGAACTCAGCGTGTCTATAGAACTCTACGAAACTATGAGCGGTAAACTGCTCGGCAGCATAGTGATGGAAAGCAGTGATGTGAAAGGTCTGATGACTGCCATAAGGGAACAGTCGCCAAGCCTATTCCAAAGGATAGCAAAAGGACCTGTGGTTGTTGATCCCCCCGGTAAAGCCAAATTGCCGGCATCCATCGATCCGGGCATCAAGCAGGAATCGAAATCCAACACGTCTACTTATGTTGCAATTGCCTTGGATGTATTGGGTGCGGCGGCCCTAGGCTTTGGAATTTATAAACACGTAGATGCAAACAACCTATACGATGACTATGAAAAAAAATACAACTCTCGCATAAAAGATGAAAATGAAGCAAAGTTTAAAAAAGTGGAAGATGCAAGAACCTTTAGGACAGTGAGCTTGATAGCCGGTGGTGTTTTATTGACCTCGGGAATAGCAGTGCATATTTGGTTTTAGGAGACGCGATGGGTCAAAGATTCGACATATTCATTTCTTATCGCCGCAAGGGCGGCATAAAGGATGCGAGGCTTGTGGATGAAAAATTGCGCAACAGCGGCTATTCCGTGTCTTTTGACATAGATACTTTGGGGCGCGGTAAATTTACGGATACTTTAAACACTAGATTGAAAGGATGCAAGGATTTCATAGTTATATTCGAGCCTTCATACTACGAAAGATTCTATGACGAGCACGGCCATATTCAGCCGGAAGAAGTTCTGGACGAGGACTGGTGCTATTTGGAACTCAAAAATGCTCTATTGATGCAAAAGAATATAATTCCTTTGGTTCAAAAAGATTTTATTTTTCCCAGAAACCTGCCCAAAGATGTAAGAGATGTCGCCGAAATGAACGCGATACAACTGACGGAAAAAGAATTTAAAGAAATATTTGAATACAAGGTCAAGTCTTACCTCATTTCGAAGCCCAGATTCACATACCGCCACAAAAAATCCATAGCAGCTACAATAACATTTCTGATAATCGCGATAATAGCCTCCCTTGTTTATTTTGGCTTGGAATCCCAGAAGAAAGCGGAAGAAGAGGCAAAACGCTCAGCCTTAAAGACAGCAGAGGCAGAAGCAGAGGCAAAGCGAGTTAGGGATTCTACGGAAAGAGCGATGGATTCGTTAAAGAAAGCCAGTGAAGAACAGATGGCTTTTGTAACTCGAAACATTTTAGATTCGATTAAGGCAAAGGAAGCAGAAAGGAAGGCGGCGGCAGCAACAAACGTTGCCACTGCTCCGAGCAAGAACCAGAGCCAAAGCCAGAGCCAGAGAGTAGAGCTATATTGGGTTGGCAACGGAGATGATACCGGCAAAATTTTATTCGGAAAGTTGTCTAGGGCCGGTTTAAAAAGCGGCGGTTGCAACGGCAACGGAATTAAGGTCTCTGCTTCTTCCAAACCTTCTTGCATGCCGACTGCTATGGGCACGGTAAAATGCACTTATGCCCCGCAGATAACCATAACAACTTGCGAAGGCTCGCAGATAAACAAGCTGGCTTTTGGGCAAACATTCAGCGGCACAAACAAAGACGAGAATGTAGCAAGGCAAAAAATGCAGGAAAATTTGGAAAGCGCTAATTTCAGCAAATGGGTTGGCGAACTCCAGGCTTTGAGGAGGTGAGCGTGAAAATTGTTGCGGTTTTGTTTTTATCTTTTGCAATGGCATTCGCCGCTTCCGACGAGCTGGAAAAGTCACAGATACTTCCGCTCACTGCGCAACTGAAAAAAGAATCCATTCCTTGGTTTGTGGCGAGAGACAGTAAGGATTTGCAGCCGTTCACCAAAAAGCAATTGGAAATTCTTGCGGATTCGCAAACAAAAAGGGTGGCTTTGGTATTCTTCGCTTCTTGGTGCATTCCTTGCAGGGAGGGCATTGTCCGTTTACGCGACAACCAAGCAGAGCTGGACAAAAACGGGATACGGGTGGTTTTGGTGAATGCCGGCGAGGGCGACCTTTCTAAAATTGAAAATTGGATAAAGGAAAACGGGAACGAAAAATGGGCTGTAATACTTGACAAATTTAAGAACATTCAAAAAAACACCGGACTGATTTCCGATACGGAAACCGAAATTGTTTTTCCTAAAACCATTCTTTTGGACAACAAACTAAAACCTATTCTTTTGATAGGAACAGAAGGCAAAGACTGGCCGCAAATTTTGTGGAAATGACGGCATTTTTCAGTATTACAAACAGCACCTGAATCCTACAAACGGATATTCGTTCTGCGGGTAAAAACTGAATTTGGTTTCTGCGCAACTGCTTGCGTTTTGTGTGTTCCATGCGCCGCCCGCCACCAAAAATAAACCTTCTCTCTGTGCGGGCGTGTTTGTCCATTCCCATAAATTGCCGCTCATATCGTACATGCCGTAGTAGCTGCGGCAATGCTCGGCAAAGCCGGAGCGGTTAGGTTCTTTTGCGGATCTTAAGTCGGTTGCGCATTTTGTTTGATTGTAAGAATTTCCATAAGGATAACGTGAATTTGAATTGCCTCTGCATGCGGCTTGCCATTCCTCTACGGAGCATAATCTTTTGCCGGCGTCTTTGCACAGGCGGCTTGCCGCATCTTGGCTAACCATATTGCGAGGTTTTTCACCGGCCTTGTTCGGAAATTCATAAGCGTCCACGCAAACATTTTTTCCTTTGACCGAAACGGGATAAGAATTTTCCGCACAGTTGTTGTCGCTTGCCATATCATAGGCGGCGGCCTCCCAAGGGCTTGCATTACCGGCAGAATCCGTAGCCCTGAAATAAACCCGACCCGTTTTATTGTAATTTTCAATTTTACCCTTTACCGCGTTCAACGTATCGCCAACAGAAATTTCCGTTTCGCATTTAGGTTCCCCGCATTCAACACGCAAATTCACAGGTTTATAATAACGCCCGGACGGCGGCAAAATAGAAGGTTGCGGCGGCAACGAATCAGTGGCGACCGTAACCGTAGGGGCAGTCCCTCGCGGCTGCCCTTCTTCTTTCCCGCCCAAAGCGGAGGTGTCCCCCGGGGGCGTTGCGGGGGTGCCCCCCGCAGAGGGGGTAGCCGGAAATGCGCCCTTCGCAGGTTTCGCAGAATCGCGCATTGCAGGCGAGGGGGAGACTTCCCCCACCGTATCATTTGCTGCTCTCCTCAAAGAATCTTCCGCTCTCCTCTTAATAGAATCCGCCATTCTTTGGGCTTTTTCCACTGCCAGTTCAAAAGCCTGCTTCCGTTGCCCTTCGGCGAGTCTTTCGTTCCTTTCGTCTATTTGGCATTGAAAAATGATAAATGCAAGGAGGAGCAAAGATATTATTATCATCATAGCCCAAAAACGGCGACGGTCTTTTTTCTTTTCCTCTTCGATGCTTTCGGGAGTTTTGGGGGCTTTGGGGTCAGGTTTCATAAAGCTCTTTCCAGTGGCGTTTTATCTCTTCTTCCAATTCCTTTCTGCTTTGCCTCATGCGAAAACTGTTGCGATAAGCTATGGATATATAGCCGGTTTCCTCGGATACCACTATTATAAGGGCATCTGTTTCGGCGGCTAGGGCTTTGGCAGCCCGGTGGCGCATTCCACCCGAAAGCTCGGATGCGGCGGCTCCTGTGGGCATGGGAAGCACGCACCCTGCGGCTAAAATTTTATCCCTTGATATTACCACCGCGCCGTCGTGCAGCGGGGTTCCGGGGTAAAAGAGCGTGCATAAGAGTTTTTTTGAGAAGTCTCCGTTTATTATTTCGCCGGAATCCATATAAGATTTTAAACCGACCCTTTTTTCAAGCACAATTAAGGCTCCGTGAGTTTTTTTTTGCAATTCTAAGATGGCATCCACTATTTTTTCGGTTATTTCCGTTAGGCCGCTGGATTTGAAGAATATGGTTTTTATGCTGAAAACATTGGCTATTTGGCCTATTCTTGTAAGCATTCCGCGTATTTCCGGTTGAAATACGATTACTATGGCTACCACGCCTAATGCCCCTAAGCCGCCTATTAGCCATGCAAGCCCTCGCAAGTCAAAGAGCAGCGAGAAAAACCATACGGCAATTATGAGCGCTACGCCAAAGAACATTTGAACGGCGCGAGTTCCTTTGAAAAGCAGAAAAAAGCAATATATTATGCAAGAAATCAGAAAAATGTCTATAATATCCGAAAAACGGACATCTACTACGCCAAAAAGTTTGAAATCCAGAATTTCGTTGAACACATTGGGGAATATAGTAAACGCTGATAAACTCCATCGCAAAAATTCATCGCTATCAGCGTCCCCCCTTAACCTACGAAATTTTAACAATTTCGCAGGTTCTCCCCCCGTTTTTTCCGCCCGGAGGGCTAACGGGGGGAACGCCGCATTCTAAAACCAGACTTAATCAGCGGCTACTATAGTAAACGCTGATTTAAGGGTATGGGGTATGGGGATTACTTTACTATATTTACAACATGCGCAAATTTTTCTTCTTTTTTGCGGTTCTTGCCTGCGTTTTCTCTTTTTCGTTTGCTCAGGAGATTTTTGTAAATGTGGTGGGGTATGAGGAAAGCGGTGCGAAACGCGCTGTTGTTCGGTCTTCAACTACGATTCAGGCTAATGAGTTCCAAATAATTGATGCAAACAATGTTGTTGTACTTACCGAAAACCTTGGGGAAGAAACCTCCGTGAGTGGTTGGAGCGGCCGTTTTAAGGTAGCTGATTTCAGCGGGTTTAAGCAGGGCGGAGAATACAGGCTGAGAGTCGGTTCTGTGACTTCGGAAAAATTTGCAATCGGTGAAAAAATTTTGCAAAGGGAAACCGGAGCTTTTCAGGTGAGTTTTTTTTATGGAATGAGGAATACCGACAACCGCGACCGCGAGTTGGGGATTCGTGGAGGCGGAACCCACAACATTTACGGCGGTTGGTGGGATGCCACCGGAGACCCCGGCAAGCATCTTTCCCATTTGTCTTATGCGAATTATTTTAATCCTCAACAAATACCTTTGGTTGTGTGGGCGTTGCTCCAAGCCGTTGAATTTCAACCTGCGGTTTTCTTTACGGCAGCAAAAGCAGAAGCTGCATGGGGTGCGGATTATCTCTTGCGTTCTCTATCTTCTGCAGGTTATTTTTATATATCGGTGTTTGATGACTGGGGTGCCGGGGGATGGGATGGCCGTCAAATCTGCGAATGGAGCAAAGATGGAGCACGCTCAAGTAATTATCAGTCTGCGATGCGTGAGGGCGGCGGCGTATCAATAGCGGCTCTTGCCAGGGCAAGCAAGGCGGGTATAAGCGAAGGCGATAGCAGTTCTGCTCAGTATCTTGCCGGGGCAAAACGAGCTTATGCTCATCTTAAAAACAATAATTTTCCATATCAAAACGATGGCAAAGAAAACATTATAGATGATTATACCGGTCTTCTCGCTACAACCGAGCTTTACAACGCTACGAATGACCCGGAATATCTTACAGATGCAAATACGCGGGCAGCGTCTCTTATGGCGTATCAATCGGAGGAAGGATGGTTTTATAGCGATAAGCAAAAAGAACGCCCGTTCTACCATGCCGCAGATGAAGGCTTTCCTGTAGTTGCCCTTGCGCGTTATGTGGAAGTATGCAAGCCGAGCAATGCGGAAAATATACGGCAAGCGATAAGGAAAAATTTTCAGTGGTATATAGATATAACCTATCAAGAATCAAATCCCTTTGAGTATGTGAAAATGTACGGTTCAACCGGAGCAACAAACCCAACTGCTATAAATCTTGCACTCAGCAGCACAGCTACCGCTTCCCGCTCGGAAGGGGCATTCACACCGGATAAAGCGATTGATGGGGGTGATGCGAATGATTCTAGATGGTCAAGCTATGATAGTGAGGGTAACAACGATGATCAATGGATAATAGTTGATTTAGGTAAAGTTTATAAAGTGAATAAGGTAACCCTAAAATGGGAAGCGGCATTTGGAAAAGCTTATGATATTGATGTTTCTGCTAATGGAAGCACTTGGACTACGGTAGCTGCTATTACCGGCAACTCAGCACGAAACAGAGAACATCCTTTTGCTCCTGTAGATGCCCGCTATGTTAGAATGTTCGGCAAAGAGCGTGAACTTACATACGGTGGCTTTTCCCTTTATGAATTTGAAGTATATGGTGAACAGGAACAGCAGATTACTCCCAAATATCCGGCACGTTTCTTTATGCCTCACGATAACGAAACAGAGTATTGGTGGCAAGGGGAAAACGCCCGAATCGCTTCTTTAGCGGCGGCGTTTACAATGGGTGCGCAACTGGCAGACCCAAACGGCGAACTTTGGTACAACACTCTGTTCGCTCTGGCTACTGCGCAACTTGACTGGATACTTGGGAAAAATCCATTTGGGGTTAGCATGATGTTCGGTTTCGGAACCAAAAATTATCCCAATTATCCTTCCAGTAATCCGCATCTTAACAACATTAAAGGCGGAATTTGCAACGGCATTACCGCTATGGACAAAAATGAGAGCAATCTGGCGTGGATGCCTTATGAGGAAAGTAATTGGGAAAATTGGCGTTGGATTGAGCAATGGCTGCCTCATAATGCGTGGTATCTCACGGCAATCTCGGCTATTTCGAACAGAATAGATAATCCTATTGTGCCAATCAGAAGAGGCGATTTGGCAAAAGCATCTAATTTTAAAATTTCGGTCATTAACGGCAGAAATGTAAATGTGGAGTTGCCTTTTGCTGCGGATAAGCATACAAGCATTGATATTTACAATATGCGTGGGCAAAAATTGCTCTCTTACAGCGTTCCGGCGGGTAATTTATCTGCAACTGTCGAATTGCCCTCCGACATAAAACATGGCGTATATATACTGAACGTTAAGAATATGGCGGGAAAAACGGTCTCCGGTAGGTTTGTGTGCGGTAGGTAATTTTATATATTATTTATATATGCGTATTATAGTCCTTTTTTTCGCAATTTTCTTTATGGTGGGGAGCATTTTTGCCGTCCCGATGAATTTAACAGGCACAGTTAGGGAACTTAACGCAAGCGGCCCTCCTGTTGAAAAAGCCGTTGTTTTGCTGAAGGTGACCGATGATCTTATAGCATACGATCGTACTTTAAGCGACTTAAACGGCAATTTTGTTCTTTCGGAGAAAGAAGCACCGACTCCCGTAGCGAGTCCCGTTGCGCTGTTTCCTGCCAAGTTTGAAAGCTATCAAGCACTGGATTTAAAGGGGCGTACGCATTCCACGAATAGTTTGCCACAGGGGATTTACGTTCTTTTGGGCAAAACCGAGAACGGCAGAAAAGTGAATTTAGGCACTATTTACCACAAGGGCGGTGCTTTGAAAACCGATGAAATTACACAAAAAGAGCAAAGGGCCAGAACTTTGGCCAGGCTTCAAACCACTATGGGCGAGGTTCAATTGATTGTGCGCAAAGCCGGGTATTTGCCAAAAGAAGTTTCGTTCAGCAGTTTTAGCGAAAATGTTGGAACTGTTATTTTGGAGCGGGATCCTATTGACATCAAAATAGATTCCATTTTGGCATTGATGACTTTAGATAATAAAATTTACCAAATGACTCAAGCTCAGGTCCCAGAGAGGCAAGCTCAGGTGTCCGGAACTACTTTCGGTGCAAGCGGGAATCTCTACGGTTCTGTTTTGCACGGCGGAGATGCTTATTTTTCAAGTGTGCTTACAAGTGCTTATAATGCCATGAACAGCAGTTCTTTAAAAATTCCCGTCACTTACGGTAAAGATATGATGCATGGCGCTGCGGCTATTGAGAATGCAACTATTTTCCCTCACAATATAGGCATGGGCGCAACCAGAGATTCCGCCCTTGTTCGCAGAGCTTGCGAAATAACCGCACAGGAAAGCTGGGCCGGTAATGTTGATTTGATTTTTGGCCCTGCAATTTCGGTTCCTCAGGATGAGCGTTGGGGCAGAGTTTACGAGGGTTTTGGCGAAACTGCGGAACTTGCTGTTATGATGGGTGCTGCATGTATAAGGGGTTATCAAGGGGAAAAATACAATGCTCCCTGGCGTGTTATTGCCACGGCAAAGCATTATTTAGCAGATGGCTCAACTACAAACGGAAAAGACAGGGGTAACAATGTTGCAATCACGGATGCGGATTTGAGAGCAATTCATTTGCCGGGCTACGAAGCGGCTGTAGAACAAGGTGTTTTAAGCGTTATGGCATCTTTTAATCAAATCGGAGGCGTTCATCAGCATATTGATTCCTTGCGTCTAACAGGATGGCTAAAAACGGAACTCGGTTTTGACGGCTATATAATCAGCGACTGGCTTGGCATTGGAAATTCGCTTTCACCCGGCGCAACGGATGCCAACAATTACGGCGGCGGCGGTACAACCGACCAAACTGCGATTAGAAAGGCTATAAATGCAGGAATAGATTTGGCTATGGAGCCTGGTACGGAATCAACATTTATAAGCGGGCTTAGAACTTTGGTGAATAATGGCTCTGTATCTCAAGATCGCATAGACGATGCTGTTCGCCGCATTTTAAGAGCGAAATACAGAGCAGGCAGAATGGACAAACCGGCAGGCATAGCAACTGAAATAAGAAATCAATACGGTAATATAGGCAATGCAAATAATAGGGTCGTAGCTAGGGAAGCGGTTCGCAAAAGTTTGGTGCTTCTTAAAAACGACAACAATGCGCTTCCAATTGTCAAAACAAACAAGGTTTTTGTAACCGGTTCTCATGCGAATGTCCCAAGCTATCAATGCGGAGGCTGGACTCTCGGCTGGCAAGGTGCCTATAATAACGATATGTTCGGTAATCCAAGCGGTCCAAAGAACGTTCCGGGTGTAATAAGCATACAGGAAGGCTTTAATTCCGTGGTTCAGGGTTCCGTGGTTTATTCCGCAAACGAGGCAAATGTTATAGTTTATGTCACCGGCGAACAACCATACGCAGAATGGAAAGGCGATCTAACGGACATCACATTCCAAGACAGTCAACTAGCTCAATTGAAAAGCCAAAATTCCGGCAAAAAGATAATTACCGTATTTATAAGCGGTCGTGCTAGGGTAGTTGAAAGCCTGCTTTCAAACAGCGATGCTTTTGTTGCTGCGTGGCTGCCGGGTTCCGAGGGTGCAGGCATAGCCGATGTTCTTTTTGGAGATTACAATTTCGAAGGCAAACTTCCATTCACATGGCCAAAAAGAACAAACGTGATACCAATAAACAGCACCCAAGAAAGCAATGATTGGTTCCCCTATGGCTTCGGGCTTGCTTACTAAAATCCAAAGCATGGCTTTGGATTTTTACCAAGGCAACATCGGTGTAGCTAACTCTAAGTATTTCAGTATCTTAGATGAACTTAGCAAATATGAACCCTTTGTAAAAAACGCCAAAAACGTGCTAAAAATGCAGGAAAATGAAGATTGGGTGGGGCTAGGGGACTTTTTTAGCGAAAAACTGTGAAAACCGGTTTTTATTTTTCTACATTATTCTGCCGATGTTTTTTGGAGAATTCTATGGAATGGAATAAAGCGTTTGACAGAAGATTGGATTTTATAGCCAAATATCGTAGTCTAGACAAAAGGGTGCCTTTGGAAAAAAAGAAGGCCCTGCATTATTTGAACCAGCAAAAAGGTTGTTTTCATGCATTTCAATATACAAATAAAATTTTAGAGCTTTTTATATTTCTAGATGAAGAAAATAGCATAGAAACATCTCTTTCTTATTTATCTTCCGATTTAAAAAACCTTGGCGACGTGCTTTTGCGCACCGCAAACCCCACAAATCCGTTCTTTTTGGCAATAAGGGAAGAAGTTCCCACCTGGCACGTAGCCTCAGCCGCCATTGAATCGGAATCGGAATTGGAACCGGAAATCGATGAAAACGGTGATAGCGAATGCGAACAAAAGCTGGAAATTACGGTGATGCGCACAGATGCCGGCAAAGATATAACCGACTACGAAATGCGCCGCACCTTAAAAGATCTCAGAAAAAGGTTAAAATCATGGAGAGAAGAACTGCACATAATAGCAGATATTAGCTCGGAATTTGATGATATGGACGATAACGAAGCCGAAGATGCCATTCTCAGGCTTTCTCTGGAAAATGCTCCGCTTCGCATAAAGAGCAAAAGAGGCGAATTATTCGTGGGTTTTGTGCCGATTCAGGAGATTTACAACTATCATTTGGAACTTGGCCGCCGCCACAAAGCAAAGCACAATATGATGATAGTCAGTTCAAACATCCGTACATATTTAGGTAGCCAAACCTACACAAATGCGAGCCTTTTAGACGCTTTTTTGGGCATGAAAAAGAACGGAACAATAGAGGAATTTCCGTTTTTGCACAACGGAATGACTCTGACCGGCGATAATTTGCGCCCGGAACAGATAGAGGGCAAGTGGTTTTTGTCCATTGACCACCCTAAAATAATAAACGGAGCGCAAAGCCTTTTCACCTACGAGCAGTATGCGAGCAGGGAAGACGAACCGGTGGACCCTTTGGTTTTGGTGAAAGTGGTTATTCCTTATCCGTCTGAAAACGAGGAGCATGAATCCGGAAATTTTGTTCGCCTTGTTACAATGGCGAATAACCGTCAAAATCCGGTATTCAGCTACCATTTACGTGCCGCGGACGATTTGCAGTTCTTTATTTGGCAGAAAATGCAGGCAGAGGGTTTTTACTATATTTATAAAGAAGGGGTTCGCCCTAAAACGCGTACTCGTAAATTAGAAGTCCGCATGCGCCCGGAACTTTCCAAAACCATGCTCCTTTTGGATTCCAAAATTACCGAAAGCCGTGCAAGCGACCAGGTTTTTGACCAAGAAAGTTTTTACCAGAGATGTTTTGGGGCTTTTTACAGGCAAACTACCGAACATGAAAGTCCCTTTGTTCGCCTTTGCATTATTTACACAAAGGCATGGCAGCTTTTGGGCAGGCTTCCGCTAAAAATAAAGGCGGTAACTCCGGGACAGGGAACCAGAATAGAACCCAACAAGGATAATCCCTTAACTTTGATTTCTTGGTACGGCGGCAAATTAGAAGATAAGTTTGCATTTCGTTCTGCGATTCGCGATGTTGCCATAGCCTTGGCTCTGCGTTACTGGTTGCATTACGGCAGGCCTTTCAGGGATTTTCAAACCCTGCAAGACAACGAAAATGAATTCAATAGCTCCATAGTTAGGTTTGTGAAAAGAGTTTTAGACGGAGCGCTTTCCAAAGTAATAGTGACCGAATACAAAGACAATCGGAAGTACTTTGACGTTTTAAGGGTTATAGACAACGAAACCGGCGAAACCGTTGAGCGGCGTATTTGGAAAGGTTTCACGAATACGGAGGTTTATAATCATATTTTGGACATTATGAGCGAAAATGAGGTTACGTGGGGAAAGTGCAAGGGCGGCTTAGACGATATTTGGGATTAATATGCTTTGGATTATTCTTTTAGCACTTTTGCCCTTAATCCTGATTATAGGAGGCGTATTATACTTTAACATTTATTTGCGAAAGCAAATAAAAAAAGACGTCGCTGTAAAACCCGTTATAGACCAGGCTTATATAGATGCTGAGAAAGTAAAATCCGATGATGAAGATTTTGGCAGTATATTTGACGGGACGGGAAAAAGGTAGGGGATTTTATGGGCGATGCGAATGATATGGCAAGCATGGTAAAAAAAGCGGAAGCGTATTTAGAGTCTGCGGGTAAATTAACTGAGGAGCGTTTGAGGGGTTATATTCCGGACGAAAATGAGATTCCAAGTACCTTGCATTCGGCGATGCGTTACGCGCTTTTAATAGGCGGGAAAAGGCTACGCCCGGCTCTTGCGCAGGCCGCTTACGAATTTTTCGGCGGAAAACCGTCCGAGTCTATTTGTTTGGCAATGTGCGCTTTGGAAATGCTGCACACATTTTCTCTGATACACGATGATTTGCCATGCATGGATGATGATGATTTTCGCCGCGGAAAACCTTCTACCCATAAAGTTTACGGCGAGGCGACTGCTGTTTTGGCCGGTGATGCCCTTTGTATTTTTGCATTTGAACTGATTGCCCGCGCCGGAAGTGCTGCCGTTATTGAAGAGTTAGCACGTTCTCTTGGCACGAAAGGCATGATAGGCGGGCAAATTATAGATATTGAGTCGGAAGGAAAGCCTGTTGATTTGGCAACGGTGGATTACATTCACTATCATAAAACCGCAGCTTTAATAGAGGCTTCGCTGGTAATAGGTGCTTTGCTTGCAAATGCAAAAAAGGAAGATTTGGAGTGTATAAGGAAGTTTGGCCGGAAAATCGGGCTTGTTTTTCAAATTGTAGATGATATTTTAGACATAGAAAGTTCAACCGAAAAACTCGGCAAAGATGTAGGTTCGGATGTCAAAAACGGAAAGGCAACTTATCCTGCGGTTTTAGGTTTAGATGCATCAAAGCAAAAGGCTGTGGAACTCTACAACAAATCCCTAACGCATTTGGAAAAATTGCAAGGCAAAAACACAGAAACCCTGCGGAATATAGCGGCGTTGATTATTGAAAGAACGTATTGATTAACTCAATGTTTGGGTTTGGGGTATGGGGTATCTTACCTTTACCCACATCTTTACTATATCATTCCACCCCAAACCTTTGCTTTGCCTCGGCCAAAGAAACGCCACTTTCTAAGAGGGAAAATAGTGCTTTAAGTTTTTCTTGATTTTTAGCTTCACATCTAGCCTCAGCCTCTTCCCGCTCAACCTCAAGAGCATCTTTCAAATTCCAATCTGTAAGCAGCATATTCTCAACCTCCGAATAATGCCTCTCCAAGAAATATACTAAATTGCCGCGGCTTATGCAAGTCTTGATAGCCGCTTTTATAGCCTCCTCCCGGCTCATGCTCTTGCAATTCTTCTCCACCTCGTCCACAAGCTCGCTGTAACCGTTCAATGCCGGGCTTCTGCTTGCCATCTCAGCGTTCCTGCCCTTGTTGATGTTGTAAACCTGAACCGTAAGCTCTAGGGAATATCTTTCCTTTTTGCTCTTGAATGCATCGGAAAGTTTCAACTCCTTGAAATCAGGATATTCTTCTTTGCCATTGTAAAGAACTATGAATTCGGGAGTGGGAATTTCTACAAGCTGTTTTTTGTACAAATCTTTCTTGTTTGTTATTGCTTGGTATTCTTTTCCCATATATTGCAGCATCCTGAGCGGCATGTTTTCATTAACCGTTGATTGGTGCTCTATCAACACTACCAGCTTGTTTTCCAGCACAAAAGCGATATCGTTCAACTGTTCCATGAACAGGACATCGGATAGGGTTATTATTTCTATTTCCGTGTTTTCGGGATAGCTTTGTCCGCTCACAGCGTTGTACAGTTCCAGCAGTTTTTCTTTTTCGCTGAACAGCAAAGTGAAGACGCTGTTTTTGTAGCTGCGATTTGTTTTGACCTCGGTCATTTTTTCTCCTTTTTGAAAATTTCATTCCATATGTGTACGGCAAAAACCTTGCCAGCCGAAAAGCGGCTAAATTTACTCAAAAACGCTGTTTTGAACTGTCCAAAAAGTGTTTAGACAGTGTTTAAACACTTTTTTGGACAGTTTTTTAGACATATTATTTGTGGGTAACGGTTGATACCCTATACCCTGAACCCTATACCCAAACATCATAAAAATCAATATCCCGCCGTAAATGATTTGGCGTGTGTTGGGGGCGGCGGGGCACAATTCTTTGCATTCATCGCTTAATTCCGGACGCAACGAACAGACAGCAAGTAACTCTTATTGAGGTACGTCCAGTCTACTTGCTCGCCGTTGTAGCTCATGGCACGGCTGTAAGCGTTGCTACTGCTCTCCCGGGAACTCCACCAGTTGCCCCAGCTGCCGACTTCGTCGAAAATACCATCGGGACTGCTGCCGCTACCCGGAAGGGCGGAAAAACCGTAATCGTCCGTGCCGGGTATATAACCACTGCTAGTATTCCAGCCTGTCGCTGACTTCAATTTTGTTCCCGCAGTATTGAAACCGCCAACGTAATTTATCAATATTGTCCACTCCACTTCGCTAGGCAAATGCCAGCCATCGGGACAAATGCCGCGAACTCCACTGGGATTGGCGTTTGAACCTGCCGAACCTGCCACAGCCGTTGACCAATTGTACAAGCGACCATAAATATCGCAAGTTGGCGTATTGGCATCGCTAAGGCTATTATTATCTATGCATTTGCTATTGCTCGCATTATAATTCAAATTCTTCGCCATCCATGTTTGAGTGCCTATCAGAATCGCCTCATAGCTCTGACCTCCATCATCAATTACAGGTGTCTTTAGGTATATCTTGCTGTTTTCTCTACATTCATACAAATCCGGGTTAAAAATTTCAGTTCTTGTGCCGCAATAATTTCCAACCTTGCTGTTGTTGTAGCAAAATAAATTTGAGTTAGAGGCATCATACCAACCGTTACCGCATTCCGTTTCTACAATGTTATTTGCACA
>LIUH01000207.1:0-1692 GCA_001462225.1 Fibrobacteria bacterium GUT31
TTCAAAATATTTTATTCTAGCGGATTTTAAACCGGATTTTTCCGCTCCTTTGCAATATTCCACGGCATCATTCCCTATTGCCACCAAGCAATCAACGGAGAGTTTCGGTAGCATGGAACCTATTTCTCTGTGGTATTGCTTGCTATGCGAACCGAGTTCCTTCATGTCGCCCAAAATTGCAATTCTGCGGCCATTGCATGGCACATCGGCTAAGGTTTGCAAAGACATTCTCATCGAATGCGGATTTGCATTGTAGCAATCGGATATAACCGTAATTCCGTTTTCCTCAAAAATTTGCATTCTCATATCGTAGGCACTTACTTCCAAAAGAGCCTCGGCTATTATGCTTTTCGGTATTTTAAAGAGTTCGCCGACTGCAATTGCGGCAAGGGCATTATACACGTTGTGCATACCCGGAACGGATAGTTTAAACCACGAGCGCGATATGCGAAATTTGGCGCAACCGTTTTCCAGCAAAATTTCATCCGGCTTAATCATTCCCCTATTTATTCCATAAGTTATCACATCGTATTTTGAAGTGCTGCGAATTTTGGAAAGCATATTATCATCTGCGTTTATAACCAAATGTCCGTTTTTTTCAAAACCCTCCGTTATGGACTTCTTTTCTCTGAACACCCCTTCTAAATCCCCCAGGCCCTCCAAATGAGCGGGAGCCACATTTGTGATAACGGCAATATCCGGAACTGCCGCTTGAGTGAGCTGGCGAATTTCACCCGGCATACTGGTCCCCATTTCTATAACAGCAACTTCATGTTCGCTTGTCAAACCGAGCAATGTCATTGGAACGCCAAAAAGATTATTTAAATTTCCCTTTGTGACAAGGGTGTTGCAATTTTTGCCAAGCACAGCGGCAAGCATCTCTTTTGTGGAGGTTTTGCCTGCACTGCCCGTTATGCCGACTACTTTTAAATTTTGGAATTTTTTTCTATAACCCCTGGCGAATTTCAACAAAGCCTTGGTTGTATCTTCCGTAGCCACCGCAAGAGGAATTTTTGCTGCTTCAACTTCTGCTGCATTTACCACTGCCATAATTGCTCCTTTTTTAAATGCTTCTTCTATGAATTTGCCTTTGTGAGGATTAAAATTTTTCCCAACCAACGCCCAAAAAATATCACCTTTTTTTATTTCCCTTGAATCAAAGTTCAGGCACGCTTTTTGCATTCTAATTTTACGCGGAATTTCCGCAACAATAGCGGAGGGATTTTCCTGCAAAAAAATTTGCAGAAAATTTGCCACGTTTATTTCCGGTTCAAAAGACATAAATTAAAAAGCCCCCATTAATTCTTCTTTATCGCTGAAATGAATTTTCTCTTTTCCTAAAATTTGATAATCCTCATGACCCTTGCCGGCTACTACTAAAATATCACCGCTTTGCAACTGTGCGGCTGATTCTCTTATCGCTTTTTTACGGTCTGCTTGTCTTTTGTGTTTGCCGGATTTCATCCCCTTTTCCACATCATCTAAAATGCTTTCCGGGTTTTCGGTTCTGGGATTGTCTGAGGTTAGCCAAATTTTATCTGCCGTTTTTTCCGCTATGGCACCCATTTCCGGTCTTTTGGTTTTGTCTCTATCGCCGCCGCAGCCAAATACCAATAGCAAGTTTCCTTTGCAGATTTTGCGTGCCGCTGCGAGAGTTCTCTCCAGTGCATCCGGCGTATGCGCGTAATCCAC
>LIUH01000207.1:1987-5046 GCA_001462225.1 Fibrobacteria bacterium GUT31
CAACTTTGAATTGCTTTTTGGAAACGCCTACCCTGTCTCTGAAAAATAATTCTGCGTATAAACGATTTCCGTAAGAATTATCTATGTTTATAAAACCAACTCCATTGCCCAAAAGTTCCGAGATGAACAATAATTTTTTCGCCTGATAGTAATTTTCCATTGTTCGATGATAATCCAAATGGTCGTGGCTCAAATTTGTGAACAACGCCGATTTATAAGGAATTCCCATAACACGCCCTTGAACAAGAGCATGGCTGGAAACTTCCATAACAAGTTCTGTGCAGCCGGCTTTGACCGCTTTTGCCGCAAATTCGTAAAGTTCCAAAAATCCCGGAGTTGTTAAATGAGCTTCTTCTTTTTTAGAGTCTATCAA
This sequence comes from Fibrobacteria bacterium GUT31, assembly GCA_001462225.1. Taxonomy (GTDB): domain Bacteria; phylum Fibrobacterota; class Fibrobacteria; order Fibrobacterales; family Fibrobacteraceae; genus Fibrimonas. The sequence continues at coordinate 2,361 of LIUH01000207.1, forward strand.
ATTGTGAATTGTGCTCAACAAGGCTGTTTTTCTGCCGGCAGTTCTTAAAACCGCATTCATCATAAAAGCACAACTTGTTTTTCCGTTTGAGCCTGTTACTCCGTAGCAATTCAATTTGGAAAAAGGACTGCCGAATTCCTCTTTTGCAAATAAATATCTTGTGAAAATAACATCATTAACCTGTGCCCATCTATTTTCGTATCCTTTCGGAGCAGGCAACGCAGAAACAACAGAGGAGGCTCCTCTTTCCAAAGCCTCCAAGGCGTGCTCCTTTTCCGAACCGTCTTCGCATGGAACGGCAAAGAATATATCATCTGCATTTACCTGTTTTGAATTATCTTTTAATCTACCCATTTAAATGTATTCCTTCAGTTTTATGTGTACTCCGCTTTTCCGGCCAACATGTTCGCCCGGCTCCGGAGATTGCATATATACTTTTCCAACGCCGTCATAAATTACGTTAACATGTTCAAGCATACCCAAGGCATCTTTTAAAGTTAGGCCTATCACGTTTGGCATGCGCTCAGTGTTTCTTTGATGCTCTCTTAAAGAGAGTTCCAAATATTCGCCGGTGGTATCTTTTTTTATTGTCTGTGCTACAACGGCTCCGTTCCTGCTTTCATCATCAAAACGTATATTGCAGCGCATTCCGTTAGCCTTGTCCAAAGCCGCCGATTTTGTGTGCCCTATAAAGGTTACATCGCTGCACAAACTATCTGCGGGGGCATATTCTCTCGCGAAAGCAGCCGGAGACAGATTCGGATGCAAATATATTTGTTCCATGATTTTCTGGAACACGGGACCGGCGACAGTTGCCCCGGCATTCTTGGTGTGGTACATGGTAACTAAGCATACAAAGTGCGGGTCAGATGCTCTTTCAAATCCGATGAAAGAAGAATTGTAAGTTCCGCTTTTATATTTTCCGGTGCTATCGATAATTTGTGCTGTTCCTGTTTTGCCTGCAAATTCAAAGAAAGCATATTGGGATTTCACATTTTCCGCAGTTCCTCCCGAATCCACAACGCCTTTCAGCATATCTCTTAAAAGCCTTGTATTTTCGGTAGTGGAAATTACCCTGCGCACAGAATCTCTTTCCGTTGCAGCGAAATTTTTTCCATGTTCAAGTATCAATTTCGGATTATACAAAATACCGCCGTTAGCTATTGAACTAAAGGCCGTTGCGGCATCCAAAGAAGTTATATCCAGGGATTGCCCGAATCCTTGAGCGGCTTGAGTTCTGGGTTCCGTAACCCGCTTGAAACCCTTATGGCTGATTTTAAGCGGGAAATCTCGAGACATCTCGCCTATGGCAAAATTCATCACTCCGAAAAAAAACTTCTCATATCCGATTTCTTCTACAACATACTTTCCAAAAGCTATGTTTGACGAATATACCATTGCCTCTTGCATATTGCAACTTTTTTCCGCATGAGTATCTTTTATTATTTTTTCGTTTTCGTTTTTTGTGACCTTCCATTTGCCGTTTTCCGTATTTATACGTTTATTCGGATCAACTCCGTTTTCCAAAGCGATAACGGCTGTTATCGGCTTAAAAATCGAACCGGGTTCAAAAGAATACAAAATATCTTCGTATCTCTTTTTTTCAGGATTAAAACTCGTTATAGCCAATACTTGCCCGGTGCGAGGATCCATGACCAAAACAGAGGCTCCTGCCGCACCGAACTTGGGCACATATTCCTTAACCACATTTTCCACAATTTCTTGAATTCGCAAATCTACGGAAAGGTATATATCTTTGCCTTGAACCATAGGAACGCGCTCAATCTTATCTACAGGCGCACCGCGGCCAGGTCTAATTGTTGTAATATCAATCGACTTCCCGCCACGCAGCTCCTTGATTTTCGATTCTGTCACTCCTTTTAAAATCGCAGACAAACCTTCAAGATGCTTGTGATAATAAATTTCTTTCCACTTTTCCTGTTCGGATTCTCCGTTCACAAGCAACTTATCCCAAAGTACTTCGCCGTTGCGATCTAAAACGCGCCCGTATTTTGCTTCTTTGTACTGCTGTTTCTGGGTTCTATCCGTATGATAAGTTTTACCTCCTATCACCTGAATTTTAATTAGTTTGGCGACAAAAACAATTGTTGCCAAAGAGAGGATAATTCCAATTATTATCAACCTTGCTTTCATTTTAAATACCCCGCTATTTTAGTTGCCATTTCATTCATTTCAAGCCCTAGCGATAATGCTACGTTATCTATTCTATTCCTAGAAGACAAACTGTCTATGCTCATTTCTACCAAAGACAAATCATAACGCACAACCGAAACGGAATCTTCCAAAACTTCTTCCTGCGAAATTAAAACCGCAAGTTTTTCGTTTGCCATTTTCATGGGAATTACCAAAGCAAAGATAAGGCAAAAAAGAAAAACGGGTACTATTACTAGTTTCATAACTCTATCTCCTAAATTCTCTCGTAAACTCTTAATGCTGCGGAACGTGAGCGAGAATTATTTTTCAATTCTTCTGCGCTCGGATTTATCGGTTTTTTATTCGCTTTTTTCATTTTTCTGTTGCTTCCGCCGCAAATGCAAACGGGCAAATTGACATCGCATGAGCAATTTTTTTCAAAAAAAGAGAGGACATCTTTCACCGCTCTAGCCTCTTTTGAATGATAAGTTATTATGCAAAGCCGGCCGCTGCTTTTAAGGCAATGCACAGC
>LIUH01000208.1 GCA_001462225.1 Fibrobacteria bacterium GUT31
CCCCATACCCCAAACCCAAACATTGAGTTAATCATTACTTACTATATTTTTACCATGGATGAACTCATTTTTCTGTCCAGATTGCAATTTGCCATAACGACGGTTTATCATTTTCTTTTTGTTCCTTTAACCATAGGTTTAGGTTTTTTTGTTGCAATATTGGAAACTACGGCTTACAAGAGCGGTAATTCGGAAGACGAGCGAATTGCAAGATTCTGGGGCAGGTTATTTTTGCTGAATTTTGCCGCCGGTGTGGTAACCGGCATTGTGCAGGAGTTTCAGTTCGGAATGAACTGGTCGGAATACAGCCGTTTTGTGGGCGATGTTTTTGGTGTGCCCCTTGCTATAGAAGCCCTGCTTGCATTCTTTGTAGAGAGTACATTCTTAGGGCTTTGGATTTTTGGCCGGAATATTTTGCCGAAGGGTGTCCATTTGACGTGTATATGGCTTGTATTTGCGGCTTCTTGCATATCTGCTTTTTGGATATTAGTTGCAAATAGTTTTATGCAAAATCCGGTTGGTTACGTGTTCAACAATGGCCGCGCCGAAATGACGGATTTTTTAGCCATTGTGACAAATCCCTATTTTTTGCATCAGTTTCCTCACGTTATATCGGCCAGCATATGCACAGCGGCATTTTTTGTTTTAGGAATTTCGGCTTGGAAAATGCGCATGGACTCGCAAGACAGCGCTTTGTTTGAAAAAACTTTCAAGTTTGCATTGTTTATGGGGCTTATCGGTGTGATAGCAGTTCTCTTTAGCGGGCATTTGCAGGGGCAGTCAATAGCCAAACTGCAACCTATGAAACTTGCGGCTATGGAAAATCTGGAAAAAACCGCCGATCCGGCTCCTCTTTCCATCTTGCCCGGAATTGAAATGCCTGCCATGCTAAGCGTTATGGTTCATAACAAACCAAGCGGCGAAGTTAAGGGAATAGAAGATTTGCAAAAAGCCTTTGAATATCGCTACGGACCGGGCAATTACACACCGCCGGTATGGATTTCTTACATTTCGTTCAGGGTAATGGTGGGGTGTTCGCTTGTAATGCTGCTCCTTGTTTTTTACGGCATATTCCGGTTTATATACTTAAAAAGAAGCGTGCATAAAAAAATATTGCTGCTGATGGTTATGGGAATTTCGCTACCCTACCTAGCGAATACTGCCGGGTGGCTAATAGCGGAAACCGGCCGCCAGCCTTGGATAGTTTACGGTTTAATGCCTACGGATAAAGCTGTGTCTGTAGGTGTTTCGAGCAGCAGCGTGATTTTTTCCATGACCGCTTTTTCCGTTATCTATGTAATTTTAGCCGTTATAATTTTCCTTTTGATGCGGCGTGAAATTTATCGCGGTTGTGTGGAAAAAAGAATAACAAGAAAAAATAATGCGATAACGGTATAATTCGGGGGTGTTATGAGTTTTGAAATTTTCTGGTTTATGCTTATTGCGGTTTTATGGGTAGGCTTTTTCTTTTTGGAAGGCTTTGATTTTGGCGTCGGCATTTTGCAGTTCTTTTTGGGAAAAAACGAGCGTGAGCGAGGAACTTACATCTATTCCATAGGTCCGCATTGGGACGGCAACGAGGTTTGGCTTTTAACTGCGGGCGGAGCCATTTTTGCGGCATTTCCTTCTTGGTATGCAACTCTTTTCAGCGCGCTTTATTTGCCGTTTGTAATTTTGCTTTTATCTTTGATTGTCAGAGGAGTTTGTTTTGAAATCAGGCACAGAGCTAATTTTCCAAAAGTTCGCTTTGCATGTGATATTGCTCTTGCCCTAGGCAGTTTTTTGCCCGCATTGCTTGCAGGTGTTGCAATGGCGAATTTGGCAGTAGGCATTCCTATAGAAAATGAAAATTTTACCGGAACTTTTTTTGATTTGATTAAACCTTATGCCTTGTTTGGGGGCATACTTGGCTTCTCCCTGTTTTTAACAAACGGAGCTTTGTTTTTGAGTTTGAAGATAGAAGGCGAATTACAGGAAAGGGCATACAGATTTTCAAGAATTGCTATTATTAGCACCGTGATTTTATTTGCAATCGGAACTGTTTTGGTGCGGGAATACGGCATAATTTGCGCGCTTCCTCTTATCCTAATTTTAATAGCGGCACTCTTGGTTTTCAGGCATCATTTGAAACTGGCCTTCATTCTTGTTGCGCTTTGCACGGCTTGTTCCGTTGCGGCTTTATTTTATGCCATGTTCCCCAACGTGCTTGTTTCTTCCGTATCTCCCGACCAAAATTTAACTATATGGAACAGTGCTTCTTCCGTATATACATTAAAACTTATGAGCGTAGTAGCGGCAATTTTTGTTCCGATAATTTTAGCATACCAAACTTGGAGCTATTACATTTTTCGCAAGCGCATTAGCCCGCGAAGCGCAAATATAGAGGCATAGCGTAAAACCGTGCAAACCGAACACATTAAAAGAATAACCAGGAGCTTGTTGAGCCTCTCAACACTCCCGACCGTTGCGGCGCAACTTTTTGAATTGGTAGATGGCGATAGGGACCAAAGAGAGGCTTTAGAGCAAATAATCTCCGCAGACCCGGTTTTAACAGCACGGCTTCTAAAGATGATAAATGCCAAAGGCGAAGCTGTTACCGGCATTCACAGCGCAATTAACAAATTGGGTTTTGAGCAGGCAAAAGAGATTTGCATGGAAGCATCTATGTCTAGGGTTTTTGAGCTAAAAAATTCTCGGATAGATTTACAAAAATTTTGGGACCATTGCAGCGCAGTTGGCACTGTGGCACGTATTGTCGCTCAAGAATACGAACCCGGTTTGGCTACGGACGCTTTTACGGCGGGGCTTTTGCACGATATTGGGAAAATTGTTTTGCTGCAATACGTGGGGGAATTTGAACAGGCAATAGCTCTCAGCAAAGAACGCCCTTGCGAATTGAATTTGGCGGAGAAGGAGCTTTTCGGCGTGGATCATGGGCAAACGGGGGCATGGCTTGCGGAAAATTGGCTGCTTCCTCGTTCCATATCCGAAGTTATGCAATATCATCACGATTTGCCAAGGGCGGAGATAAATAGGCCGCTGGTTGCTCTTGTGAGCTTTGCGGACATTCTTTGCAGAATTTTGGGTGCCGGCGATGGCGGGAATTACGCACCGCCTGCATTTAGCCCTGCGCTGGCGGAAGAACTCGGCAAATGGCGCATAAATTTGGAACTGAACGCCTTGCAACCCCTTATGCTTTTGTGCATAGACGAGCTGAACAAAAGGAATTTAACGCAGTATGGGTAGGGAATCAAATTATTTAAAGACAATAAATTCAGTACTTGTTCCTAGAATAACAGAGCAAGCATTGGTTTTGGATTTATTTTCCGGCTCCGGAGGTTTGTCTTTAGGTTTTGAA
>LIUH01000209.1:0-3181 GCA_001462225.1 Fibrobacteria bacterium GUT31
AGATATACAAACACAGCGCGGATATAAATGATAAGAGGTTTTACATTCCCCTATATGTAAGAATTGCTGACTTGGCAGGCAATGTAACCGTAGTTCAATACAAGTTATGGGTTGACCCAGACGCGGATATGCCGACAGTGGCAATTTCTTTCCCCGAAAATGATATGTCTGTTGGCGGCGAAGTTAGAATATCCGGAACCGCAAATGACAACAACATGGTTCAGGCGGTTGAAATCAGAATAAAGCCGGAGACACAGGCAGGCGATCCTTCCGCGTTACTCGACATTTTGAACAACAACGGCGGCTATTTCAAGGATGCCGCTGATGAATGGGCGTATCCCAACTCTTCAAACTCTGATGAAATAGGTTGGATCAAGGCAAGTATACAGGGACAGAACGACACGACTGTCGCGTGGTTTTACAATAGCAACAAAAAAAGTTTGTTAAGTCCTGTTACAGCTCAAAGCCGTCAGGTAATTTTTGAAGTACGCGCGGTTGACACGAAAGACTTTGTGAATAAAATACCCGATTTGAAAGGCGGGGCAGTTTCAAGAACTGTCTACTTTGACTCGGGAGTTCCAATGATTGACACTCCAAAAATTAAAAAGACTGGTGTTGATGAAGCAACCTACGCGCAAGGAATTCGCACGTCGGGCGTGTTCACCATAACAACCACCGTCAAAGACGACGGAGGAATTTCGGCTATCAGGGCGAGAGCGAGCGGCAATTCAAGCTTTATTGACATCGTAAGCAACGGTCAGACAACAGGCGCAAGCGGCTCTCTTGGCGGAACATCGGGTGTCATGTGGAAGATAACAAGAGAACCTGACGCAAGTCCGAACAATCAACTTTTTGAATACGATCTTGAGTTTACGGTCGATACGATCAACAACGCCTCTCTTACCTACGGCAAGACCGGAAACTTTACATTGGAACTTCAGGTATACGACAACAACAAGGTGCCTGCCGCGTACAATACAAACGGAACTTACACGTTTGGTATTGATAACTTCTATCCTCTTACCGAAATAATGACCCAGTACAATGCCGCAACGGAAAACTTCTATATAATGGGCTCCGCAAGAGACTACGGTCAGGGCTCAGGCGCTTTGCAGGGATTGGAAAGAGTGCTTGTTTATTTTCAGAGGGGGAACAATTACTACAATGCGAAGGGTGATAAAAACAATCCGCCAAATCAGAATATGATTTCAATGCCGAATGTGAGGGACACAAGCGCGGAAAATTTTGTCGAGACGAATCAAACTCCTAATGCGCCTAACTTTCAAAACTTTCCGGTATTAAGACTTGAAAACGGAGTGTGGAAATCGGATCACGCGATGGTAATAGATAGGCAGGAGATAAGCGGAGATATTGACGGCGATGGTACTTACGATGAAATGTGGAACAGGCAGGGATCTGTTACAGAGTGGCAGGCGAAACTTAACACAAAATTATTTAATGACGGTCCTTTGACAGTCCACTACATTGTAATGGATCAGGCGGGAAACGCCACTCACTACCAGCAGAATGTCTACATTGGAAACAACAAGCCTCTTATCAGATTTATCAATTTGGGAACAGATGCAAACCTTTCCCAAAGTATCGAAGACAATGAATACGCGTCAACGACTTGGGTCGCCAGTGATTATGTAAACGGAGAAATGACCGGAACTGTTTTGAAGGACGCGATAAAAACCAATTTTAGAGTTCGCAACAATAGTTTTGAAGTTAAGCTGACCGCGCTTTTCGGAAACAACTCGAAGCATTACCGGGTTTTCTATGTTGATGAGAGTAAAAATGTTGAAGTAGGACCTGACCAAATTGCGGCAGGAGAAGTATATACAATTGTAGATATGGCGAGCGATACCGACTGGAGGCGGTACGGCTCTCCAAGCAATTTGGCAGGTACTACATTTGTCGCCTCTACATCAGCCGCGGCTGTAAGCGGAAATCCCGGTAGGGTTATCAAATACACTTATGCGGAGGAACAGTCCGGCAATTTCAACACTCAGGGTATAAGCGCGCCCGGAGACATTGCAAAAGCGCTCTTTAATGATTTTTCCAAAATACCCGACTCTGAAAAAGAGCAGGGCGCGGACGGTAACATGTCTTCGAAGAACGACAGGCTTTTCATAATCAAGATTTATGACGCGACTGTTTCGTCTTCGATTGAAGCGGAACAGCTTGCCCATGTAGTGATGATTAGAGTGGACATTGACAACGAAGACGGTATCGCTCCAAAAATAAACTTCGCTCCTTTTGGAAAGAAGTTCGTCTTACGCGGCGGTTCGGGAACATGGTCGAACAACGCCGACAAAATACTGAGGGACGCTTTTGACAGCGAGTACAACGAAAACATTGTACTTGAAAGAAAAAATAATAAAGATGTCAGGCAGGGTTATGTTCAATATGTGGAACATTCATCAAGCGCAAACGCTGACATTAGCGGAAAAGTGATCTTCAAAGGCAAGGCGATGGATAATCAACGGATTGCGAGGATAACAGCCAAAATCGCAGGTTTTAACAACAGTCAGGAATTTACAATTAGCGAATGGAGAGACGGACAGATAAAACCTGTATTTGGACATTCGAAAGCTGATGTCAACGCAGACTGGTATTTTGAAGGGACTGAACAGCATCTGTCTCTTGAATACGGTCATGTGCTTAACTGGAACTTTGCCTGGGACAGCTCAACCGTTAGCGGAATAGTCGCGAAAGATGTCAATGTTACATTTAAGGTGTATGACTTTGCTAATAACGCCTCTTCGGAAAATACAGACAGGGAAACGACAACGGTAAACATCGTTCCTTATATTTCAGAAATTGTAACTCCGTTAAGTTCAGCGTACAGTGTAAATCCGTCCGCTTTTAACCGTTCTGCTCTTGGCTGGTATCCGGTGCGTGAAGACGACAAGATTGAAATAAAAGGTTTTAACTTTAACGGCTCTTCAACAACCGTAACAGTGAACGGCGTTTCCCTTGACGGAGTCGCGTCAGTCGGCGGCAATGCCACAACACACATTATCGCGCGAGTTGACAACAACTCTTCAGCTAACGATGAGAATACCGTTGCATCGGGACCATTGGTGGTTACTGTAAACGGAATCGCCTCTATTAACAACAGCAATCACCAAACGGCGCATTACAACAAAGAGCCGAACGGTCTTAACAACAACACGTT
>LIUH01000209.1:3197-5714 GCA_001462225.1 Fibrobacteria bacterium GUT31
TCAGCTAACGATGAGAATACCGTTGCATCGGGACCATTGGTGGTTACTGTAAACGGAATCGCCTCTATTAACAACAGCAATCACCAAACGGCGCATTACAACAAAGAGCCGAACGGTCTTAACAACAACACGTTGAACGACGATCGCAATCTTTATGTGTGGAACACCGGCTATCTGCTTAATGAGAGAGTAGTACAGAGCCCATTTATGCGAATGGACGCCGACGCTAATCGTTACATGAGTTACGGTGTTTATACATTAAGCACCGGGCGGTTCAGAGTCGCAAAAAACAACACCAATCTTTCTACCGATGTCGAAACTTTTTACAATAGATACCGCAATTCAACAGTCGCCTTTGATTCTGCAGGCGACTGGTATGCAGCGTCTTCAAACATGTCCGCATTTGATCAAGTGGCGTTTACATTTTTTGCGCGAACAACCGCAGGCGGATCTAACGGAGCGACAGGAGCCAACAAACGTGTTATTATGCGCATACTCAACGACGGCATAAGCGATGCCGACCGAGTCAGAGTTCCGCGTATTGCCGTACAAAACAACAATGGTACAAGCAGGGGAACAAACACCGCCGCGACCCGGATATTCATGAGTTACTACGACGGCAACAACCCCGGCATGGGAAATCCGGTGTACTTCAAGTACGGACTCGTCGGGCAGAATGACACATTTGCCGGAAATCTTTTAAACAACAACACAACCGGTACTCCGGCGGACGTGCAGACAGTAGCGGACGATAATCAGCTTCACAAGGGCGGAATCTACACGGCGGTCGGCTATCTTTCAAACGGACTTCCTGTTATCGCATGGTACGACAGGATAAATCAAAACCTCGTTTTCTCCCACGCCAATCAGCTAACGGTGCCTTTGACTCTTGGTACAACCGCCCAACCTGAGGTGAATGTTGCAACTAACGGCAATGGAACTGAGTTTGTCTATACCGCCAAGCATAACTTTACAGAACCGCCTGCCACTGCCGGAAACGCGCACACTGTTTTTGTCGGCGCTGCTACTACTGTTCAAAACGACAGGCGTTATGTAAGAAGAATAAAAGGAAACAAGTTTATGCTTGATAATGTTAACAACGGAACAGGTGCTAATGCGAATAACGGCGAAGATTACGGCGGACCGAATGTCAACATTTTCCCTCCTGTTAATCCTTCCGCCACTTCTACCAGCGCCGACATTACAGCTAACACAAGACAGTATACATTTACCGCGCATAAACTTAAAGATTTAACGCAGGTTGTAGTAAACAACAACGGCACATGGACAGAGTATTACGCGAGAGTTATTGATTCCGATACGCTCAAATTTTCAACTAGTAATGCGGCTGCTCCCAATGCAAATACTTTCCTTAATCAAGCAACTGTAGGAAATGTCTTTGCGTACCTTCCGACCAAAAGTTTCTCCGCTGTAAGAAGCAGTGAACCGTATTATACTACTACCGTTAGCGCCGCTAACCTTGCGTCTTATGTAGGAAGAACCGTTACGGTGAATGAAACTAATTATTTTGTAGCTGAAAGTTGGACAGGCAATAACACAAATAATTTTAAGCTTGCAGATATGACAGGCGCGATTGTGCAACCGGCTTCCGGCAATCCCACGGTTACCGTACTTGCCGTTCCCAACATTGTTACCGCTTCTACCACCGATTGGCAAAATAACGCCAGAGTAGTTCAAAGTTTTGCAGGCACTCATGTAGACATGGCAGTAGACGCGGAAAACAATATTCACCTTGCCTACTACGATGTAAGAAACGGCGGTCTCTACTACGCGTATATTCCCGTGAAGGGAGCAGGAACAGGCGCTCTGCCGGACACAAACAGAATTACAACGGCAAGAGTAGACACCTATCTTTCGGCAGGAACAAAACTCATGCTCAATGTCCGGCAAGAGAGCGGCAGATATGTGCCGTATATTTCCTACTACCACGCGTCCTTCGCCGAAACAAGAAACTCAATCAGAGTCGCATGGCAAAAAGATAGCGTGTTGAAGAACGGAACAAACGCGGACGACAGTTTCACAGGAGCATGGGAAGTAATGACCGTCCCAACCGGAACAGTGCCGCTCTCGGACGAGTTTGTTACAAACGGCGTACCCACATCATCATCAACCGTTTGGGCGCCAACAAATGGAACACTGCGCGGCAGAGACCTCAGCAGGAGTATTCTGGTTGGGTACATGACCACCGAATGGTATGAAGGGGCGGTTTTGAAGAGTGAGCTTTAAGCGGTAATAGATAAGAGAGAAGAAAGAAAAGGGGAAGAAAACAACCGCCATTGACAAATAGCGATATATATAATATAGTGAAATATTATGTTTGATAAAAACAAAGGAAATGAATGGATATCACAGTTATCTCCGAATATATTTTGGGATACCAGAATAGAAAAGTTGGATACTAAAAGAGATAAAAATTTTATTATTGAAAGAATCGCAGTATATGGAATAGATAAAGATGTAGATATGATGTTTGATATGTATAAAAAAAATGAAATA
>LIUH01000209.1:5869-7826 GCA_001462225.1 Fibrobacteria bacterium GUT31
AAAAAAGAGAGGTTTAAATGTTACGGAAAGAAACCGCTTCACATGATATGATAGAATTAATAAAAGAATTACAGTCAATGGAATTACTAAAAGATTTTATATTAGCAGGAGGAACAGCTTTGTCATTGCAGCTTGAACATAGAAAATCAGTAGATATAGATTTATTTTCAACATCCAGACATGATTATAATAGAATATTTGAATACTTATGTAGCAAATATAATAATGTAAATGTAGTATATAGAGATGAAGGTACTTTGCAAATTAAGATAAATGGAATAAAAGTTGATTTGGTAAGTATTAAAGGCAATATGCTGGAACCCCCGATAAATGATGAAAATATTGTTATGTTTGGTGTTAAAGATATAGCGGCAATGAAATTATTAGCTATACAAGGAAGAAAGAAACCAAAAGATTATGCAGATGTTGCATATTTGATAGAAACGATTGGTTTAAATGAAATGCTGGAATGTTATAAAAAAAGGTATGATAAAGAAAATATTATTGATGTAAAAAAGGCATTATCTAATACAAATGAATTAAATCCATATGAATGGGAAAAAGTTGAAATGATAAGAAATGATATACCTTTAAGCATGGTGAAAAGAGTGATAGATGACGCATTATTGGCGCATGAAAAAGAGTATAGAAAAAATAAAAAACATGGTTTTAATATAAAAAAATTATTTGGCTCACATTTTAACTTTTGGTGATTTCCATGCCATCAATAATCCCAACCCCCCGCTATTGCAACATCCCGTTTGCCACGTTAATCGTATTGTTGGTAGTAGAAAGGTCACCCGATCTGATCCACGTTGTGCTGTTGAAAGTTCCGCGTTGGGCTGTGCCGGCGTTAAACAATGCCGCTCCGCTAGAGGCGGTGTTACGCAGGGCGGTCGGATTGGCGTTTGAACCGTACACCGTGCCATTTACTATACGGAAGATTGCAGAGGTTTGAGCGATCCACACCCCTCCGCCATTGGAAGTGGCAGCATTGCCGGAGATGATTCCATTATTCATGGTGAAGGTAGCTTCATAGCCGACGGCAACCCCGCCGCCGCTGTTAGAGGCGGTATTGCCGGAAATAGTTCCGCCGCTCATGGTGAAAGTGCTGTATTCCACAAGAACACCGCCGCCAAAGCGGGGGACACTATTGCCGGAAATAGTCCCACCGCTCATGGTGAAAGCGCCGTTAATATTGCTACTACTATTTCTTTGTACATATACTCCACCGCCATCAGAGGCGGAGCCGGCGGTAGCAGAAGAGATATTATTGGAGATGGTTCCGCCGCTCATGGTAAAGGTTCCGCCTAATATTATTACCCCGATACCATGGCCAGTAGCGGTATTGTCGGATATGGTACCGTCATTCATGATAAATGTTCCGCTTTCTCGGTAAACATTCACCCCGCCGCCGTGGGCAGTGGCGGTATTGCCGGAGATGGTCCCGCCGTCCATGGTGAAGTTTGCGGTGTAGCCTAAGATCACCCCTCCGCCGTTGTTGCCGATATTGCCGGAGATTTCCCCGTTTGTCATGGTGAAATTTGCATTTTCTATAAAAACACCGCCGCCTGTATTGTTGCAGGTATTGCCGGAAATAGTGCCGCCGCTCATGGTGAAACGGCCGTTACCATCTACACGTACTCCGCCACCGCCACTGCCGGTTGTGGTATTGCCGGAAATGGTTCCGCCAGTCATGGTAAAAAATGCGTTAGTTCCTGTCACATACGCTCCGCCGCCGCTATTGTTAGTTGTGGTATTGCCGGAAATAGTTCCACCGTTCATGGTGAAATTACCGCCGCTTCCTACATAGACCAGAGAATTATTATTACTGGCCCGCCCTTGCAGGGTCAGGTTTGCCATGGTCACCGTTTGCCCGCTGCCAATTCTGAGCAAACTGCCGTTGCTGTTCAGGGTGATAGCGCGGTTGCTGTTGTCTCCGCTGATGTTTACGGTT
>LIUH01000210.1:0-246 GCA_001462225.1 Fibrobacteria bacterium GUT31
GGCGACCTTCACGGTCGCCCCTTTGCCATGATGGTCGCCCCATTCGCCATGATGTGTGCCATATTTCGCCACGAACGTTTTTGTTTGCGACGTCGTTGTGCGACGTCGTTGCGAAACGACGTTGTAGAGACGGATAATTATCCGTCTCTACGGAACGTTGGGGTGCATTTGCAACGTCGGTGTGCGTGGTGCAACGTGCGAATACGGTGGATGTCGTGGCGAATGGGGCGACCGCAAGGGATGTAT
>LIUH01000210.1:404-750 GCA_001462225.1 Fibrobacteria bacterium GUT31
TCGCCCCTACACACGTGGATATAAACGGTGTCGTTTGACGTTTTTTTATCGGGAAAATCCCAAAAATCGGGGGTATCGGGGTTCAGACAAATATTGTGCCACGTGATGTTGCACAGGCACACCGTCAATGGCGGGAATGTTCACGAATGATATGTTGCCCGTGAGGGCAACCCAAACCAAGGTGTGCAAACAGGAGCCAGATACGCCCATTCGTTAATTGTTAATTCGCAAACGCTTTTTTCTGCTTTTCAAGATAGCCACTCTGTGCAACAGGCAGATTTTCGATCCGTTGTTTTAACAGGGCTTTTTCTATGGGGTCTAATCCGGGGGTGCGGAGAATGTTTTG
>LIUH01000210.1:1069-7569 GCA_001462225.1 Fibrobacteria bacterium GUT31
TTATTCAAACTGTTAATCGTGTCCCTGTCGGACTTGTCGCACAATTCCCTTTCCTGCGTGATGTGTAGGAAATAATGGCTAACCAGTTTAGGGAGTAGGGAATGGGGAGTAGGGAGTAGAAAAGCTCCCTACTAGCCACTCCCCTTGCGACTTAAGCAACGTTTACTATATTTCCCCAAGTATGGTTCCACTTCTTTATATTCAAATTCTAGCTGCCGTGCTATTTTGCCTTGGCATTGCTGTGGTTGTTTCCAAAAGAAACATATTCTTTGTCTTTATGGGCTTGGAATTAGCCATAAATGCCGCTAACCTGAGCTTTATCGGGTTTTCAAAAAGTTTGCCCGCGCTTCAGAGCGTGGCTGGGCAAATAGCGCCGATTTTTGTTATAGCGGTTGCCGCCGCCGAGGCTTGCATAGGCCTTGCAATAGTGATTTTAATTTTCCGCAACCAAGAAACAATTGACTCTGACGAATATTCGCAGATGCAAGGTTAAAAGGAGAAAATATGTCAGGACATTCAAAATGGGCTACCATAAAACGCAAAAAAGCAAAAACCGATGTCGGCAAGGCAAAGGCTTGGAATAAGCTGATAAAAGAAATTTCAGTCGCCGCAAAAATGGGCGGCGGAAACCCGGACGCGAATCCGCGCCTGAGAACCACAATCCTCAAAGCCAAGGGGCAAAGCCTACCTGCAAAGAACATTGAAAGCGCAATAGCAAAAGGCATAGGCGGAAGCTCTGGCGCAAATATGGAAGAACCCATGTACGAAGGCTACGGCCCAAACGGTTGCGCTATTCTAGTGCAATGCCTTACCGATAATCGCACCCGCTCCGTTGCGGACGTGAGGAACATTTTCAGCAAGAACGGCGGAAATATGGGAGAGAAAGGTTCCGTGGCGTGGATGTTCAAACACAAAGGAATTATAGTTGTCGATTCCGCCGCATATCCCGAAGATAAAATCATGGATTTGATACTGGAAGCGGGCGCAACCGACATGAGCATGCAAGACGATGTTTACGAAATTGAAACCACTCCCGAAACTTTTGAAGCTGTTGCCAAGGCTTTGGAAAACGCAAAAATAGAGATGCTCTCCGCCGAACTAACCTATATTCCGGAAAACACCATTAAATTGGAAGGCGAAGATGCCCAAAAACTTTTGCGAATGATTGAACGCCTAGAAGACAACGAAGACGTGCAAGACGTTTATCACAATGCGGAATTACCGGAAGATTGATTTCCTTTTACCATTCTTTTTAATTTAGACGCGTTTACCGCCCTGTCTGCTATGGAAATTTTATCCACAAACAAAACGCCGTTTAAATGATCTACTTCGTGCAAGGCACAGCGGGCGAATTTGCCTGTGACATCCCGCATATCAATTTTTTCGCCTTTTTCGTTCTCGTAGGTTAAATGCACGCGGCCCGGCCTAGAGACTTTTGCCCAAATATCCGGCACGGAAAGGCAGCCTTCCTCATCCGTTACCAAAGGATTTTCGCCGTCTTCCGGTTTAACTTCGGGATTAAAAAGGATAACCGGGGTGCGTTCATCTTCTTCTTTTGAAAGGTCAATCACAACAAGGCGAATGCTTTTGCCCACTTGCGGGGCAGCCAAGCCTACACCATTAGCTTTGTACATAGTTTCAAGCATATTATGAGCCAACTCCACAAGAGCCGGCGTTATCTCCTTAACAGGCTCGGCTTTTTTTCTTAAAATAGAAGAACCGTAGGTGCTAATTTTAAGAATCACTTCTTTTCTGCCTCGCGTTTTTCAGCATCGGCCTCCAGCAGTTTAACTACGGCTGCTTTTTCAAAGTCTATTTTTGTGTCGCCCGTTCTAATGGAAATGAAACGTTCATCCACGTGCGAAACAATGCCTATAATGCCGGCCATTGTGAGAACTTTGTCGCCTTTTTTCAGGGAGGTGCGCATTCGCTCCGTTTTTTTGTTTTCCCGCTGCTTTGGCAGTATAAAGAATATATACATAACCACAAACATGAGTATAAACGGCAAGAACGCACCGAAAGCCGAAGGCGATTCTTGTGTGGGAACGGGAGTGGGCACATCTTGCGCCACTGCGAAAATCGGCAGCATTACCAAAATTGCTATTAGCTTTTTCATTTTGAAATCCTTTTTTGTGTGGAAGGGAAATATAGAAAATATACCGTTATCCCATAATGACGTTTGCTATATTTCCGACCAATGTCCCTTTCTTCCGAAATAGCCTTGCGGCGTACATTCGCCATTGTTTCGCACCCCGATGCGGGGAAAACTACGCTCACGGAAAAATTTCTGTGGTATGGAAAGGTTATCAGGGAAGCCGGGCACGTAAGGGCAAAAGCCAACAAGAGCTACACGGTTAGCGACTGGATGAAAATAGAACAGCAAAGGGGTATTTCGGTAAGCTCTTCGGTTTTGAACTTTCCTTTTGAAGGTTGTTATTTCAATTTAGTGGATACGCCCGGGCATCAGGATTTTTGCGAAGATACCTACCGAGCTTTAACAGCCGTGGATGCCGCTTTGGTTTTAATTGATTCCGTAAACGGCGTGGAAAAACAAACCGTAAAACTGATGGATGTGTGCAGAATGCGCCATACGCCGATAATCACATTCATAAACAAAATGGATTTGGATGGCCGCGATGTGCTGGATCTCTTAGACGAAATTGAAAAAATTCTGCAAATTCAAACCTGCCCCTTTACCCTGCCCATAGGCTACGGAAAACTGTTCAAAGGCGTTTACAGCATAGCAGACAACACTTTTAACACTTTCAGCAAAGAAGACGGAAAACAGGAAATTCTGCAAATGAGCGGTGCAGATGACCCTAAGTTGGTTGAACTTTGCGGCGAAGAATACATAAAGGAATTTAAAAATCGCTATGATGTGGCAACGCAAGCGATGGATCCTTTTGACAGGGAAAAGTACTTAACGGGCAAACAATGCCCTGTGTTCTTCGGAAGTGCGGTAAACAATTTCGGGGTTAGGCAGCTTTTGAACGCATTCGCAAACATAGCACCGCCCCCAGCTCCTAGGGAATCCGATACTCGCGTAGTTGAGCCTACGGAAAACGCATTCAGCGCATTCATATTCAAAATACAAGCCAACATGGACCCTCGCCACAGAGATCGCACGGCATTTTTGCGCATTTGCTCCGGTTCTTTTGAAAGGGGGAACAAGGTTTTGCACTGCCGCACGGGGCGAGAGATTCGCCTTGCGGCACCAACGAGTTTTTTAGCCCAAGATAAAGAGGTTATAGACAAAGCCTACGCCGGAGATATTGTCGGCATAAACGACCCCGGCATTTTTAACATAGGCGATACCTTAACGGAAGGCGAAAAATTCAAATTCTCAGGAATACCGGATTTTGCTCCTGAATTTTTTGCAAGGGTAACGCTTTTAAATCCGTTAAAGAGCAAACAACTGGGCAAAGGTCTTGCGCAGCTTTCGGAAGAAGGCGCAACGCAACTGTTCTCCGCACTAAGCTCCGCATTTCCGGTTATAGGGGTTGTAGGCGAATTGCAATTTGACGTTTTAAAACACCGTTTGGAAAACGAATATGGGGCAGAAGTCCAGTTGGACAAAATTTCAGTGTTCTGTGCCAGGTGGATTAGCGGAGAGCAAAAAAGGCAAGAAGATTTTGCAAAAGAATACAAAGGCGACTGTTTGCAAGATAAGCACGGAAGTCTTGTTTGCCTATTCCCGAATGAATACCGTTTGAACTTGGCGGTCAAGAACTATTCGGAGCTTGGATTCAGCAAGGTTAGCTAGTTATACTATAGTAAGTAATGATTAACTCAATGTTTGGGTTTGGGGTATGGGGTATGGGAAAACCTCAATTATTTGCCAAATTATGCGTTTTATGTCCAGTAATCCCTATACCCCGAACCCTATACCCTATACCCAAGTGAGTTTATCAGTGTTTGCTATATTCATTCGTCATAATAATGGAGAAGGTGTTATGACGTTTGTTAAATTATTGGGAAAAATTAAAAGGTGCGTAAAAAATGACCGAATAAAGGAATTTTATAAAATTCGGGATTATTTCAAAAATAAAACCGGATTGGAAATCGGCGGTCCCAGCAGGGCATTTAAAAACCGCGGATATATGCCGATATATAAAATAATGGGAACGCTTGATGGAGTAAATTTTTCAAATTCCACAGTCTGGACCGGAGATGTAGAAGAAAACAAAGGATTCGTAATTGACGGTAAAAATACCGGAAAAATGTATATTGCCGACGCGACTGACCTAGTACAAATAAAAAACAACGCATATGACTTTGTACTTTCGAGTAATAATATTGAGCATATAGCAAATCCGATGAAGGCAATGGAACAATGGGTCTTAAAATTAAAACAAAAAGGCGTTTTAGTAATAGTAGCCCCAAAGAAAGAAGCAAACTTCGACCATAAAAGAGATACGGTGAAATTCGCACATTTATTGGAGGACTATAACAATGATATTGATGAATATGATCTAACACATCTTGATGAAATATTAAAATTGCATGATTTATCAATGGATCCCGCCGCTGGAACATTTGAGCAGTTTAAAGAACGGAGTTTAAAAAATTATGAAAACAGGTGCTTGCATCATCATGTTTTTGACTTAAATATATTGGAACAGATGTGCGATTGTTTTAAACTAACGCCTATATTAATGAAAGAAGAAAAGGATGAATATATAATAATTGCGAAAAAAGAATGATTAAGGTAATTCCATTTCTTCTCTGATGATTTCCAGACCCTTCTTGGCACTGGAATTGTTGGGGTCTATTCGCAATACGGATTCCAAATCCGCTATGGCTTTGCCGTAATTTCTTTTATCATCATACGCAATTCCTTTATCACCATACGTAATGCCCCGTAATATACCTCCGCATCATTCGGGTTCGGCTGTATAGCATTTCTGTTACCCGCACAACCTACCAAGGCGGTTACGCATAATAGGGTGAGCGGCTGGATTAGTGATTGTGTGGTTTTCATTGGTAACCCTCCAAATAGTAATATACTTAATTACTAGTCCATAAGCCTTTTCCTTTTGATGAAGATATTAAACCTAATAAAATAGAATTGCTTAAGGACGGAACCGGAGTATTTGGCAGGATGAAAATTTCATGGAAAGAGGAGAGTAAATGTCTTGCGATATCATCGGCCTTTGAAAGTTTTTCATTTAATTATTAAAATAGGTGATCCGATTTGGAAAATAGCCAATCAAACTTGGATGGCAGAGAATTTGAATTACGATGCAAAAGGCAGTGTATGTTACGATAATAACCCTGCCAATTGTGAAAAGTATGGTAGATTGTATAATTGGGAAACGGCCATGAAGGTTTGTCCTTCGGGTTGGCATTTGCCGAGCACTGCGGAATGGGAAGTGATGACGGCTTATATTTGCGGTGCTAAAACAGAAGGAAAGAAGCTGAAATCCAAGAGCGGCTGGAATGATTATAAAGGAGAGTCTGGCAATGGCACGGACGAGTTCGGGTTTTCGGCTTTGCCGGGCGGTGCCGGTGGTCCGCCTGGCGGCTTCGGTGGATTCGGCAATTTAGGCAACTGCGGTACTTGGTGGAGTGCCAATGAGGGCAGTAGCAACGGCGCCTACAGCCGGTACATGTGCTCCGACTATGCACCTAAGTTTGCCTTCTGGGACTACAACTTCAAGCATAATTTGTACTCTGTCCGTTGTCTGAAAGATTAGGTACGAAGTTTTCTACATTACTCATGTAGAGAAGGAGATTTTTTATGGCTTTACCAATTGCGGCGACACCAGTTCTTGAAGGCGAAGATGCTATACGCTTTTATAAGGAGTTGGAAGAGGACGAAGGAAAATGTGCTCCGGCTGAAGAAGTACGCCGAAGCAAAGAAATATTTGATGCAGTAATGAAACGAAATCCGAATATGAGGGCTTGGCTAGGTGTCAATTAATCTTTTTGATTTTCCATTTAAAGCCCTTGAAATTGGTGATAAATACAGTTTTGATTGTGGCGACCAAGACCTTACAGAATTTTTTCTTAAAGATGCCATTCCTCACAAAAGAGAAT
Organism: Fibrobacteria bacterium GUT31; assembly: GCA_001462225.1. Taxonomy (GTDB): domain Bacteria; phylum Fibrobacterota; class Fibrobacteria; order Fibrobacterales; family Fibrobacteraceae; genus Fibrimonas. Next base: position 7,109 of record LIUH01000210.1, read on the forward strand.
TGATTGGAGTGACTTACTTTTTTTACGATGAATCACACAAGCAGGCTATATCATTTTTTACGGTTTCAAATGATGCTGTAAGAACTGATTCTTTTAAGGACGAGTTACCTGAAGGCAAAAGATACAGTTTTTATCCAGCCGTAAAAATAGGACGATTCGGAGTAAACAAGGAATTTCAAGGTCAAGGTGTAGGTACGCAAATGATGAGCTATATAAAATGGTTTTTTGTTTCTACAAATAAAACCGGCTGTAGGTTTTTGACTGTGGATGCTTATAATAAGCCGGAAATATTAGATTTTTACAATAAAAAGAATGGATTTAATTTTTTATCAGAAAAGGATGCAAATAAACAAACTCGTACTATGAAATACAACTTGAAACTTTACAGTAATGAACTACAGATGGACTCTTACGCAAATAGGTAATGACAAATAAACTGAATAAAACAGTAGTGTTCGTGT
>LIUH01000211.1:0-1249 GCA_001462225.1 Fibrobacteria bacterium GUT31
AATCCGCCAAATTATAGCTATGGTTGAACAAGGCGATTACTTCACCATAAACCGTGCAAGGCAATATGGCAAAACAACCACGCTTTGGACTTTGGAAGAGGAGTTGGTTAAAAGGAAATACACGGTAACACGAATAAGTTTTGAGGGGGTTGGGGATACTCCTTTTGAGAGTGAGGCGAATTTTTGCCAAAATCTTTTAGAACAAATATACGATGAATTGAAATGGTATAAAGCTAAGGATGCAGATTTGTGGAAAGATGAGTCAATCACCACATTCAAAAAACTGGATGGTTTTTTAAATACCGCCTGCAAGAATAAAAAATTTGTTTTGATGATAGACGAAACGGATAAAACATCGAATAACTTGGTTTTTTTAAGATTTATCGGAATGCTCAGGGATAAATATCTGGAAAGAGAAAAAAAAAGCCGAGCAACATTCCAAAGCGTTATACTCTGCGGAGTTTATGACATCAAGAATCTTAAACTAAAGATGATTAAAGCTGGCACATACCAACTCAAAGACGGCGAAAAAAGGATAAATAGTCCTTGGAACATAGCGGCAGAATTTGAAATAGATATGTCTTTTTCTGCTCTTGAAATAGCCTCCATGCTTAACGAATACGAAAAAGACCACCAAATAGAAATGGATATAGAAGCAATATCAGAAGAGATTAGAGCCTACACCAACGGCTACCCTTATTTAGTTTCTCGGCTTTGCAAAATTATAGATGAAAAACTGAAAAAAGACTGGACTCTGAATGGAGTTCTCAATGCGGTTAAACTTATCTTGGAAGAAGACAGCGTTCTTTTTGATGATATAATCAAAAACATGGAAAGCAACAAGGAATTATTTGATTTGCTGCACAACATAATTATTTCCGGCGAAAGTTTTACTTACAATCATTTCAATCCAGCAATACGCTTGGGGGTAATGTTTGGGATTTTATCCAATGAAGACAGAGTTCTGGCAATTCATAACCGGATTTTTGAACTCTTTATTTGCGAATATTTTATTTCCTTGAAAGACACCAACCCGCAAAAAAGCATAGCCAAAATTACTGCTTCAGAAATAATAGAGAACGGCAAATTCAACATGGAACTTTGCATAAAGAAATTTATGCAACATTATTATGAACTTTACAATAAAAAGGATAATTCTTTTTTGGAGAGCGAATGCCGTTTGCTATTTTTAACCTATATAAAACCGTTGATAAACGGCACAGGCTTTTATCATATAGAAAGCGAAACG
>LIUH01000211.1:1558-3320 GCA_001462225.1 Fibrobacteria bacterium GUT31
GTTTTTGGATTGTTTGTGCGTATAGAAAACCTGCAAGTCTCAATTAAAGTTTCATTCTTCCATCTCTTCTCTGATGATTTCCAGACTCTTTTTGGCACTGGAATTGTTGGGGTCTATTCGCAAAATGGATTCAAAATTCGCTATGGCTTTGTTGTAATCGCCTTTCTTATAATACGCTAGACCCATATTGTAATATGCCTCCACATGATTCGGGTTTAGCCGTATAACTTCGGTAAAGTCAGATATGGCCCTGTCGTAATCGCCTTTACGACCATACACAGTGCCCTTATTGTTATATGCTTCCGCATAATTCGGATTCAGTCGTATAGCTTCGGCATAATCCGCTATGGCTCTGTCGTAATCACCTTTATTACTATACACATTGCCCCTATTGCTATATACATCCGCATCATTTGGGTCTAATCGCATAGCTTCGGTAAAATCAGATATTGCTCTATCGTGGTCGCCTTTACTGCGATACGCAGCACCCCTATTGTTATACGCCTGCGCAAAATTCTGGTTCAGCCGTATAGCTTCGTTATAGTCCGCTATGGCTCTGTCGTAGTCGCCTTTACGGTAATACACAGCACCCCTACTGTTATATGCATTCGTATCATTTGGGTCTAATCGCATAGCTTCGGTAAAATCAGATATTGCTCTGTCATAATCGCCTTTATCATAATACTCCTTGCCTCTATTGTAATATGCTTTCCCATAATTCGGATTCAACCGTAGAGCTTCGTTATAGTCAGACATGGCTTTGTCGTAATCGCCTTTATAAGAATACACAATGCCCCTATTATTATATGAATTCGTATCATTCGGATTCAGCCGTAGAGCTTCGTTACAGTCAGATATAGCTCTGTCGTAGTCCCCTTTAATACCATACGCAATACACCTATTGCCATACGCCTCCGCAAAATTCGGATTCAGCCGTAGAGCTTCGTTACAGTCAGATATAGCTCTGTCATAGTCTCCTTTACTACGATACGCAGCACCCCTATTGTTATATGTCTCCGCATCATTCGGATTCAGCCGTATTGATTCGTTATAGTCAGATATAGCTTTGTCGTAGTCGCCTTTATCATAATACGCTTTGCCCCTATTGAAATATGCCTCCGCACTATTCGGACTACAGCCGGTTAATGTTATGGCAAGAATAATTGTTCCTTTGCAGAGACAAAGCAACAATTTTGAAAATGAGTTTTTCATTTTATTCTCCCTCTTTTTAACCCTTTAAATAGTAATATACTTAATTTTTTTGTATATTTGCCGATGATGGCTTTTTTCTTGTTCATCTTGTAAATAGCAGTTATTGCAACTCAGCGAATGGTACGGCAACGGTAATGGCACGGATGAGTTCGGATTTTCTGCTTTGTCGGGCGGACACTATGCGGGTGGCAAATTCGGCAATGTCGGCTACCACGGCAACTGGTGGAGTGCAAGTGAAGACGATAATAACTACGCCTACTTCTGGATCATGAACTACGACATGGAGGATGCCCACTGGATCAGTAGCGTCAAGTCTAACTTGTTTTCCATTCGTTGCCTGCAAGACTAGGTATGAAATTTTCTACATTGCCTTTATGCACAAAAAACTTCCTTACGGCCAATCCAACTTTGCCAACATGATAGAGAGTGGCTATGCATACGTTGATAAAACCCGTTATGTTGAATTGCTAGAGAATGAGAACAACACCTATCAATTTTTCATACGCCCGCGCAGATTCGGCAAAAGTTTATTCTTGTCCGTATTGGAAAA
>LIUH01000211.1:3467-4183 GCA_001462225.1 Fibrobacteria bacterium GUT31
AAAAATAAATTTGAATCTATTTTTAGCAATCTCTACATTGGCAAAAATCCAACGCCGGAGCAGGGCAGGTATGCCGTTGTAAAGTTCAATTTTTCAGGCTTGGACACAGACAACCACGAGGAATTCAAAAAATCTTTTTCAATAAGCGTGCAAGAGAGTGCAAAAATTTTTTTAGATAGGTACAAGAATATTTTTCCAAACGCAGAAAGAGAGATTCAAAACATTAGAGATAATTCCTTGGGAGTTAATGCTTTGGGCTTGATTTACACAGTAGCAGCCAATGCAGACATTCCAATATTTGCAATTATAGATGAGTACGACCATTTCGCCAACAATCTTATAGCAATGGGCAGAATCTACAAAGACGAGGTAAAAGCCGGTGGCATAGTCCGTGCATTTTACGAATTATTGAAAAAAGGAACAGATTCGGTTGTAAAACGCATATTCATAACAGGCATTACCCCGATGATGCTCAACGACTTAACAAGCGGCTTCAACATGGCCTCAGATTACAGCCTTTTCCCAAAGTACAACGAGATGATGGGTTTTACCAGAGAAGAGGTAGAATGGCTGATGCAAGAAACCGGCGTTGATAAAAATTTGATAAAGTTTGACGAGAAGTATATAAAACTTATGATGCTTTCCACTTTGTTCATAAGCCGTTTGTATTTTCCCGTATCGGAGGCAGAAAATATAAATGGCTACACGGATATTTA
>LIUH01000211.1:4289-15595 GCA_001462225.1 Fibrobacteria bacterium GUT31
CACGGATATTTACCTTCAAAAGAATCCTACTATATCAGACATAAAATATGAATATGTATTTGAGATAAAGTATGCCAAAACCGAGGCAACGGAAGCGGAGATAAAGGCGAAAAAAGATGAAGCCGAAATTCAGATTGAGAAGTACCGCNGATGTTAAGTTTGCAGTTATTGTGTTCAAGGGAAAAGGTGAGTATGAAATCCCAACTTAAAAAATTCTATCTTTGCCAATAATAGCGACTACGCCTACACCCGTTACATGATCTTCATCAGCAAGCACGTTTACTGGGACGACAGCGTTAAGAGCTTATTGCGTTCTGTCCGTTGTATCTGGGTTTAATTACCGAACGCATTGTAGCGAAAACAGAAATTCCAAGCCTTTGTCGTTTTTGCCTCTCCGGACGGAAATGGTTCCGCCGTGGAATAGCACGGCGTTTTTTACTATGGAAAGTCCTAAGCCGGAACCGCCGGTGGTGCGGGTGCGACCGTCGTGCACACGGTAAAAGCGTTCAAATAGGCGACTTAAATGATGCTCCTCTTCAATGCCACCTCCATTATCCGAAAATATAAAATACGCTTTTCCGGCTTTGATTTCATACATTTTTATGTAAATATCAACATCGTTTCCGGCGTGACGCATCACATTTTCGGTTAAGTTGCGGAAAATTGAATAAAGCAAATTTTGATTGCCGACTATTGCAACGTCTTCCGGAACATCACAGACAAATTTTATATTTTTCTCCTGCAATGCTACGGAAGTATCTTCATATACACTTTTTATTATTTTCGAAATACTCCAATTTTCCATTTTAAGCGATTGCGCTTTCGCATCTATTTTTGTAAGCAAACTCATATCGGAAATGAGTTCCGACAAAATCTGCGTTTGCAAAAAAGCTCGCTGCAAATATTCCTGCTTTTTCTCCTTTCCAACGTTGTTATTCAGCAAAATTTCCAAAAATCCGCGAATGCTCGTCACCGGTGTTCGCAATTCGTGCGCTATATTTCCGGTCATTTCCTGTTTTAGACGCCGAGTATTTTCCTTAGCGGTTACATCTATCAAAATCATCTCAAAACTTCTGTCTTCAAACACATTCATACGCAACAAAAAATCACAACCTTGCCTGCTCACTTGAGTCTCATAATAATCTTCGTTTATGCACTGATTTAAAAACATGAGCATCGGATGAAAAAAACGCTCGTTCAGCGAAATTTCTTTGCCAATGGTAAGAGGATGATTGGAAATGATATTGAAATGCTGCAAAAAAAGCCCGTTGTAAAAAGCTACGGTTCTATCCGCATTGAAAAAACAAATCCCTTCGGCAGAAGCCTGAACATGCAACAGCAATTTTTCCCTTTCCCTGGCCAAACGCTTTTCATCTTCTTTTAAACGTTTCTCGTTTTTCTTGATTTTTCGCAGAGAATCGGCAATATTCTCGCATATTTCACCTAGTTCATCTTCTGAAAATTTCGGAATATCAACTCCATCTATCTCCAGTATCTTGGAAAAATCCCTTAATCGCCTAACAGCTCTCCCAAAATAATGCCCTATATATATTATAAAAGTTAAACCGACAAGAAAAACAACAATTATGAAAAAAAGAAATTCATCATTTGTTCGCAAAAAGAATTTTACCTGCTCGTCATAAGGCAAAGCCACTCGTATAATTTTTCCGTTGATATTTTTCGCATAATAAAGATATGCTATATTATTTGAAGCGGACTCTCTTATGGAAGAACCGTAGCCGGAATTCAAGGCTTCAATCATCTCCGGCCTGTCAAGATGGTTCTCCAAAGAAGAAAGATCGGGAATAACGTTGTCATAAAGCACTTTGCCGTTGTAATCTATTGAGGTAATCCTCAAATTCGCCGGCAATAACTCAAATAATTTCTCAGGAAAATCATAATCATTTTCGGATGAAAAATATTTTGCAATTATTTCCGCATAGGTATCCAACTTCTCCAGCAAAGCATCTTTTCTATACTGCCGCGCCCGATGCTGTTCATAAATCGCAATGCCTAGGGTGCAAACAGCAAATATCAGCAAAAAACAGAAGATTAATTTTTGATGAAACTTTTTTATCATGATTCCAAAGTATTGAATTTATATCCAAACCCGGCACGATTGGATATGTAATACGCTTTATTGCCCAATTTTTTTCGCAAACGAGTTATATGGACATCAACCGTGCGCTCAGTTATATAAGGCGTGTCTTGCCATATAGCATTGATCATTTGCCTTCGCGAATAAACCCGCGAAGGGCCGGATGCCAGCAAAAACAGTATCTCAAATTCCGTTTTGGTTAGCGGTAGTATTGTTTCGCCTATTTTAGCCTCTTTTGCGAGAGTATCAATTGTCAATTCGTCAATAACCAATACATTTTCCTTAATATCAACAACTTCTTCCTGCGCTCTTTTCAGCACGGCCTTAACACGTGCGGAAATTTCCTTCAAGGAAAAGGGTTTTGATATATAATCATCGGCACCCACAGAAAATCCTGTTAGCATATCGTTTTCAGCATCTTTTGCCGTGAGAAAAATAATTGGAATATCGTTGCCCTCTTTGCGAAGTTTTTCCGCAAAGCGAAAACCCGACATTCCGCTCATCATCACATCCAGCAAAATTAAATCGTGTTCATCGGAGAGTTTCTCAAGAGCCTCTTCTGCTGAAGAGGCCGTGTCAACCCTATAATTTTCATTCGCCAGATTGAAAGACAATATTTCGCAAATATCGCTTTCATCATCTACGATAAGAATTTTTTTTTTACTCTCCTTCGCTTTCATTGCTCTCTGTTCTTGTTGAGGTGCTCTTGCTCCTGCTATGTTTCAAAACCTTAGCATCAATATAGAAAACTATCTCTTCAACAATATTGCAGCAATGGTCGCCGATTCTCTCTATTTTACGCAAAGTCAAAAAAGTATCCAAAATACATTGGCCTTTACTCGGCTCTTTTTGAATATGCTCGGCAAGATAGTTTTTGCCTTCTTCGTAAAGGCTGTCAATTTCCTCGTCTCTTTGCAGAATTTTGCCCGCAATCTTGGTGTTCTCAGACTCAAGCGCGACAAAACTATCGGAAAGCATTGAAATTACGGCATCAAACATGGATTCTATTTTCAAATCCTCTTTCATCGCCTCTGATGCTATGCTGTTATCTTCAATAACATGCTTTGCAATTCCGTTTGCAAAATCAGCTATGCGTTCCAGCGTTGTGCTGATTTTTATCAGCGAGATTATCAAACGCAGGTCCATAGCAACCGGCGAAAATAATGCCATATAGTTTTCGCAACCTGTATCTACGCTGAGTTCAAAGGAGTCAACGCTCTTTTCGCGTATAACAACTTCGTGAGCGAGTTCCACATTGCCCGTTAAATAAGCCAGCTTGCATTTTTGCAACTGCGAAAGCACAAGTTGCCACATGCTGTTGATCTCTTCCTTTAGGGCTACCAATTCTTTTTCAGAATGTTTCAGCGTTTTATCCATAACCACCTTCCTGTTAATTTATCCAAACCTTCCTGTTATGTAATTCTGTGTTTGCTCCTTGTCAGGATTCAAAAACATCTTTTTGGTATCGCTAAATTCAATCAGCTCACCCAACATAAAAAATCCCGTGCTGTCGCTAACTCTTGCCGCTTGCTGCATATTGTGAGTGACTATCACAATGGTATATTCGGCTTTCAAATTGTAAATCAATTCCTCTATCTTGGAAGTTGAAATAGGGTCAAGCGCAGAGGCCGGTTCGTCCATCAGCAGAATATCGGGCTTAACCGCCAAAGCACGGGCAATGCAAAGCCTCTGCTGCTGCCCGCCGGATAAATCATAAGCAGAGCGGGTGAGCTTGTCTTTTACCTCTTCCCACAAGGCCGCGCCTTTAAGCGACTCTTCAACGCGGTTGCGTATAAACTCCTTATTTTTTTCTCCATTTACCCTCAACCCGTAGGCGATATTCTCAAAAATGGATTTCGGGAAAGGATTTGGTTTCTGAAAAACCATGCCGATTTTTTTTCGCAAAACATCTACATCAATACCCTTTCTATAGATGTTTTCTCCATTTATAAGGCATTCGCCGGATAGTTTTATATCCGGAATCAAGTCGTTCATGCGGTTTAAAAGCCGCAGGAAGGTTGATTTGCCGCAGCCGGAAGGACCTATAAATGCAGTGACGTTGTTCTTTACAACATTCAAAGAAACGCCTTTCAGAGCGTGGAAATCACCGTAATAGAAATCAATGTTCTTTGCTTCTATAATGTTCATTTTAATGCGCTCCATGTTTTTTGCTGAAATACTTTCGTATAAACGATGCCGTAAAATTGATAATCAAAACAAGGGTTATCAAAACCAAGGCGGTTCCATAGGCTATAGGGCGTGCCGCGTCCAAATTCGTGCCGCTGGTTGATATAACATAAAGGTGATATGGGAGTGCCATGAATTTATCAAAAATGCTCGAAGGCAAATTTGCCAAAAAGTAAGCCGCCCCTGTGAACAAAATCGGTGCTGTTTCTCCCGAAACCCTACCCACCGAAAGAATCAATCCGGTTATAACGTTTGGAAAAGCCGTTGGCAAAATCACATATCTTATGGTTTGCAGCTTGCTCGCCCCCAAAGCATAGCTCCCCACTCGCAGAGCATCCGGAACCATTCTGAGTGCTTCTTCTGTTGTGCGAATTACCAAGGGAAGCACAAGAAGTCCCAGAGTGAAAGAACCGGCCAAGATAGAACCCTTCCAACCCAAATATCGCACAAAAAGAGCCATGCCGAACAAACCGAAAATGATGGACGGAATGCTTCCGAGATTATTTGTCATCATTCTTATGAACCTGGAAATTTTTCCGTCTCTAACATACTCATTGGTATAAATAGCGGACATTACGCCGAGAGGGAAGGCTATAATCATGCTTCCAACTATCAAGCAGAAAGTTCCCAAAATGGCGGGGAAAATTCCGCCTTTTAACATACCGTCTCTGGGGCCTTGAGAGATAAATTCCCAGTTTATAACACCTATCCCGTTATAGATTATAAAACCGAGTATCCACAAGAGAATTCCCACAACAAGCCAGCCTAGAATGCGAAAAGTCCAAAAAGCTATATCTTGAGATAATTTTTTGCTCATATCATAACCCCTTATTATGTTGCCGTTTGGAAATCAATTCTGCCGTAATGCTTATGACGAGTGTAATTAAAAATAAAACACAGCCCAGCACAAAAAGTGCCTGATAATGCACACCACCGCCCGGAGCTTCTCCAAGTTCGGCTGCTATGGTTGCCGGAATGGTGCGCACCGGGGCAAATAATGTTGTCGGTATAACAGCGGCATTTCCCGTTACCATCAATGCCACCATAGTTTCCCCAATGGCACGCCCGATTCCGAGAACAACCGCAGCGGATATTCCCGAAGCTGCATACGGAATTACCACTTTATAAATTGTTTGCCAGTGAGTAGCACCGAGTGCAAGGCTTGCTTCACGCATGGAGCGAGGTGCGCTGCGTATGGCGTCTTCTGCAACCGTTATTATTGTGGGAAGTGCCATGATAGCCAGTATAACGCTGGCGGTAAAAGCGGTTTCGCCAACCGGCAGGCCAAGGGTTTTCTGCACCATTGGAACCAAAACAACCAAACCGAAAAATCCATAAACCACAGAGGGTATTCCGGCGAGGAGTTCAATAGCCGGTTTCAAAATATCACGCACCTTGCTCTGCGCGAGTTCGGAAAGATATATGGCAACGCCTATTCCAAGAGGTGTAGCTATGAGAATTGCCACCAAGCTTACCCATAATGTTCCGAGTATAAGAGGCAGTATGCCAAATTGCGGCGCAGGGGTGGATGTGGGAATCCATTCCCGCCCAAAGAAAAAATCATTCGGATTGACCATGCCTTTGTCCAGCACTTTTACACCTTCTATATTTTTCTGTAAATTTTCTTCGTGTACAAAAGCGAGCATTCCGGGAGTATTCGCTATTAATTCCAATACTTTTTTCGGTATATTTGCTTCAATTTCCTCAAAACTATCACCCAATTCTTCTTCTTTATAAAAATCAAATATGTCTTTGTTATCATCGCGAAATAGAACTATTTTCTCATCGTATTCCGTGAGTTCGGACCAGTTCGTTATAACGGAATTATAAATTTTCTTGACATCCGGCGAGCTTATATAGTCAATGGGATTAGCCGCATTAACGCACAGGGCATAGCCTTTTTCAACTTCCGGGCTGTTGAACAGCCCGAACCCCTCCTTGAATAAAAATATTATTATGAGCAAGATGGTAATCGTTGTTATCATCCCGCATGCGGCGAAGATTTTTTCTACGCTTTTTTCAATGAACCGTCTTATCATTTTGTGATAAATCCAATATCGCTCACTATCTTTTGCCCGGCTGGAGAAAGCACGTAATCTATAAAGGGTTTAACTATGCTTTCCGATTTGTCTGCGTAGTAATAGATGAGGGGGCGAACAATTGGATATGTTTCATCTTTGGCCGTTTTTACGGAAGGTTCTACAAATGTTTTGCCTTCGTCGTAAGAAACATGGATTGCTTTAACTTTTTTATCCAAGTAAGCAAGCCCTATGTAACCGATAGCACCCGGTGTTTGGCTAATAGACTGGACTATTGTGCCGGTTGCGGGCATGCTTTGGATGCCGGCCATGTAGTCTTTCTTTTTCAGCACTTCTTCTTTGAAGAATTCATAGGTGCCGGAAGAGGTTTCTCTGGAGTAAGCAACTATTTTCAAGTCATCTCCGCCAACTTCTTTCCAGTTTGTGATTTTGCCGGTGAAAATGCCTTCCAGTTGTTCGCGGGTAAGGTTTGTGACCTTATTTTTTGGGTTTACAACAACAGCGAGGGCATCGAAAGCGATTATGACTTCTTTTACGGTGCTTCCTTTGTCTTGGACTTTCTTTTTCTCGTCAAATTTGATTTTGCGAGAGGATTGGGCTATGTCTGTGGTTCCGTCTATTAATGCGGAAATCCCCACACCGCTGCCGCCACCGGTAACCGTCACTTTTGCGCCTTTATTTGCCTTCATATAGGCTTCAGCTTCTTGCTGAGAAAGTGGCAAAACCGTATCGGAGCCTGTTATTGTTTGTGCTGTCAATATTGAAGCGACACTCAATATTGTTGTGAGCAGAATCTTCTTCATGTTGTTCTCCTTAGTTGAACTTATAGAAATTTAAAAATTCAGCTATTAAAGAACATACGCATTCCTGTTACGATTTGGTTAAGATTACGGACTTTCCTCGCAATTATCTACGACTACTCCATTATAGTCGTCGCATAATTCTTGGGGAACGCTATAAAGGCTTTTGCAGAATTCTTGACCTCCTATCTCAAACTTGCAATACTTGGCCTCCGTGTACTCAGGAGTATCCGGCAAATCGCTACTGCAAGATGCCAAAAAAAGCGTTACGGCAATAATGCCGAGTTTTACCATGAAGTGCATGTATAATAACCTCCGCCGGTTGGTGTACTTGTTACTGTAGCTAGAACACGTTTAGGATAATAGAAAAAGCCCTCTTTTTCAATAGGTTCTGGGGCCCCCGGCAAATTAGCTCCACCCCAGGATGAAGTTCTATCGGTAAACCCTTCAGCAGAAAGTTTGAATTCTGCGTCACTCGGACTTCTGCATGCTACATAATAATCAGTTTTAGATTGGTCACACCGATATTCAAAAACTGTTGTTCCGTTATAAAGGTCAAATGTGTAAACATTTTCCCCGCATTGTACTATATTTTCAACATTTCTTTCCGCTACAAATACGTCCTTGCAAGTTTTTGATGGTAAAGGAGTACCGCATGTAGCATTTGCCGTTATGGTTAAGGTTTTGCCAGCATGGGTAGATAAGCTAATTATACCGGTTGCAGAAGAAGAACTGCTTCCTATCTTCAATATGTAGGTAATAGGCCCGCAACCTGCACTATCGCCTTCTATTGAAAACAGATCAGCAAGTGTTATACTTTCGCCCTTATGCATATATATTGACGGCAAATCACACTCACTCAAAGAAGGAGGCGCAAGAGAAGAACTACTAACTTCCTCAGAAGAACTAGAACCTCCTTCGTCAGAAGAACTAGAGCTACCACCGCCTGAAGAACTAGAACCACCTTCACCGGAAGAACTAGAACCGCCTTCGCCGGAAGAACTAGACCCACCTTCGCCGGAAGAACTGGAATCACCTTCACCGGAAGAACTGGAATCACCTTCACCGGAAGAACTGGAATCGCCTTCGCTAGAAGAACTAGAACTGCCTTCGTCAGAAGAACTAGAGCCTCCATCACCGGAAGAACTGGAACTTTCAAGCGGACAGCTTTCAACCTTTTCGCCGCCGATGGCATTACAAATATCTTCGCTAACATCGTAGCATTTATCTTGCTCCTGCATCAGGCAATAAATATTTCCTGACGGTCTTTCTGTCTTAGTTTCCAAACCCTCATTGGAACAAGCAAAAAACAAGACCACAAACAAAGCTAACAACAGATTTTTTTTCATATCAACCCCCTAAAAACACAAAGTCAAAATACCGGCAGCACCAAACACACCTGCACCTATATAAAAACCATTCCTCATATTCTCATGAAAACGAATATCATTCACACCATCATCGTATTTTTTAGAATACTCGTTGTATCGGTCTCTGTTTTGGTCCGCAACAGCCTGCGCAGTTTTACCATACCAATCATCCTTCTCCAACTTGTCGGTTCTATTACTTGCTTCCACGTTTTGCCAAATGGCAACCCCCGCGCTTGCAGCAGAAAGCACAAAGAGGGTTACTCTCACAATGTTTTTATTCCTTTCCCACCAAGTTCCGGTTGGAGCTGCCTTAGGAAGCTCTTTCTTCATCGCATACAAGGAATCCAATTTCCGAGGCACAAGTTTCCCGCTAATCAAGGAATCCGCATATACAGCCCAATCCAAATAACCTTCCAAATTTTCAAACCCGGGGACATTCTGGAAAACGCCGGTATTTGGAACCTCTTTGTCTTTGTAGTAAACATTGGCCTTCTTTGCGCCCGGATACAATTTTTGCCCCTCAACAACAAAGGGGTATTTTATGTAGTCTATGTTTGCCAAGAAATTATCGGTTTTGCGGTCTATTTCCTGTGCCTGCGCAGGAGAAACTTTTATAAAACCCACATAACTGAATGGCACGGTTTGGGAATTAATATCGCTCATATTAACCTGAAACTGCTCTTTTTCAGGGTCGTAAGCACCAAAAACCATATCAAATTTTTTCCTTCCGGTAGATGAATCCGCCGCATAATCCTGAAGTATATAATCCTGCATAAGTTCACGTGCCCTCTCCAAACGTGCCATATAAATGCGGTTCTTTTTATCAAGGGTTTCCAAATCGCTTTCGTTGAGCAATTCCAAGCCCTCCAAAATACCCGTAGTGCTAACTATCTTTGTTTGCATAAAGGAAATTTTATCCGTGAGCTTGGCTATTCGCTGCTGATAGCCTTCGGGGTCGGCATCTTGTTTTAGAATTCCCACCCATTCCGGCTGAATATCGGGTTTATAATTTACAGCCGCTCTGAGCTTTTCCAGCCTGCTTTTTTCTTCTGCTTTGTATTCTTTTTCCAATTTGCTGATTTTTTTCTGTTTTTCCGCCTCAAAATTCGCAAGCCGTTTATCATAATCGGATTGCTTTTCATACTCGCTCTTGGGTTTTGGCTGTTCTTCGTTTACCAAGGCTTTTTGGGTTTCAAGGTTCTGCTTGCCCGGCAAAACGTTTCTCGCATAGGCTACTAAGCTATCCAAATAATCTTCGTAAAACTTGTAAGCAACGGCTGAAGAGGAAGAAACTGCGGAAGAAGAAGACAAAACAGCCACAGGTTCCGGCTCCGGCTCCGGAGGTGGCGCCTCAACTGCCGGTGCCGGCGGCTGGTTTTTTTGCAGTTGCGAAGCGAAACCCTTTGGGATTGAGTCCAACGAAACAGGTTGAGCCTCCGGAGCAGGCTTAGGAACAGGCGGTTCTACCGCCTCAACGGGTTCCAAAGCCGGAGGGGAATCTGTAGCCCCCAACTCTTCCTGTGCAAAGGAATAGCCACAAAAAAACACCAACACCAACGCACCTATGTGCAAGTACACCCCAACTTTCCCGCTTTTACCTAACATAAAGAACGCCTTCACATGTAAATTCTACACAATAGCTAATATATATAATTTTTTGACAAAAAGATGAGAAATTCTGTGGTATTCGTGTTTTTTCCACTCTCCACTCCCTACTAGCCACTCCCAATCATTATTTTCTACATTCACACACATAATGACGCATATTAAACAAAGGAGACTGCAAATGAACAAGACATCCAAAACAATCGCCGTTCTGCTGGCTTTGTGCGTTGCAGCAATGGCTCAAAGGCCGCAAGTAATTGTTGGCGTTATCGGCGAAGAGCCGCCAAAATTCAAGGCACTTAACAGTCTTGGCAAGGTACTCACAGAAGCCTTGGTAAACGGAGGCGAGTACGAGGCTTTGGAAAGGACAGGGGCCATACTGGCTCTGCTCGGCAAGGAGCATGGCTACCAAAGAAGCGGTGCAGTTGCCGACGCTCAGATAAGAGAACTCGGCGGCCAGCTTGGCGCGGATTACGTATGCATAGTTGAAAGCGAAAAAGTGACGGATACGGATTATCTTCTTTCGGCAAGGTTGGTTGGCGTGGTAACCGGGGGGATATCGCGCATGGGCAGCACATACAGCAAACTTGCCAACGTTAACGATTTAAGAGCCGTGAGCGATAGTTTGACTTGCAAGCTCCTAGGTTACGGAACTAGTTGCAAAGAAGGCGGAGGGCAGCAAAAGGCAAGTGGCAGCAAAGGCGGCAGCAACATTTTAACTGACTCTCGCGGCGGCCAGCAATACAAAACCGTCAAAATAGGCAATCAGACTTGGATGGCGGAAAATCTGAACTACGCAGCGAGCGGCAGCAAATGCTATGATAACAATCCTGCTAACTGCGAAAAGTTCGGCAGATTGTATAACTGGTATACGGCAAAAGAAGCTTGTCCTTCCGGCTGGCATTTGCCAAGCTATGACGAGTGGAACTTGTTGGCTGAAGCTCTTGGCGGCGGAGAGGCGGCAGGGAAAAAACTGAAAGCTAAGAGCCTCAACGGCACAGACGACTACGGTTTTTCAGCTCTCCCGGGTGGCAACGGCTACTTGTCCGGCAATTTCCACGGTATCGGCGTCAACTGCCTTTGGTGGAGTGCAACAGAGAACGGTAGCAACTACGCTTGGCACCGCGACACGGACTATTACCGCATCGATTTGGGCAGGCGCGTCAACCAGAAAGCCTACCTGTTCTCCGTGCGTTGCATCCAAGAT
>LIUH01000212.1 GCA_001462225.1 Fibrobacteria bacterium GUT31
CCTCCTAAATTTGACAAGGGGAGATAACCTACGGTTGTAAAAAATTCTAGGAAGGAAATTGTTGAAATCCTGATTGTTGAATACGATTTGCGAAAGACACTTGAAAAAAAAATTAAATCAACCTATCATAAAATATTAAGGAAAATAACACGTTATGGGAATGAAAGTATTAAGGATTTATATAGAGAATTCAGTTGTCGGCGGTTACTTTGACGAAGAATTCAAGGATCATACTCGCAAACTTTTTGACAAGTTCAAGAAGGGAATATTCAAACCTGTAATTTCTTCTCATGTAATAGCGGAATTGGAAAACGGGGCTCCGGATCATGTCAAAGAGAATTTAAAAACAGTAGATTATGAAGAACATATTGTTAATAATGAAATGTTAAAACTTGCCGAGAAATACATGGAACAAAAAATTGTATCGGAAAATTATTACAGTGACGCACTGCATATTGCGGTAGCGACCGTGATAGGTGTAGATGTTCTGGTAAGCTGGAATTTTAAGCACATTGTAAATTTGGACAGGATAAAATTGTTTAATTCCGTTAATTTAAGGGAAGGGTACGGTATTTTGGAAATCAGGAGTCCGAGGGAGGTAATTGAAAATGAATAAAGAAAAACAGTTTGACTGTGTAAAATTTAAAAATGAGCTGCAAAATAATCTTCTGAAAAAAAGCGGGGCGAAAAATATACACGAATACGCGGCTTACGCGAATGAGGTTGCCCAAAAGTCGTCATTGCATAAAACAAATATAAAGCAGCCCCACCACCTACCGTGAAAAAAGCCCCCTCCTTGCCTCCGGCATCTGCGCGTCGGGCGCGATTGACGAGAGGTAGTCCTGCGAGAATAACGCCGCAAGCTCTTCCGCCTGCGCCCTGGTAAGGAACATTGGTATCTCGGGACTGACGTCGTCTTTCTCCCTGTCCAGCATCGGGCTTTCAAAATACGCCTCCATCTGGGTTATGGCGAAAAACGGGGAATCTTCCCTGAAGTAGTACCCCAGTTCGATTTCCATATTGCCCTTGGCAAGCACCGTCAAACTGCCCGTCTGCCATGTCACATAACATTCTTCGACGGTTCCGTACTGTTTTTTTGTCCTTGTGTTTCTGTTCCTGAGTTTTTGTCCATCGAAGTCTTTGTTGTAATTATCGAGCGCCGTTAAAAAAGCTTCGCGTCCGGCGCTGTGCCAGAACTGGTGGTACGTGTAAGAGTTGAGCCTGTACTGCAGGCATACGGCGTCCTCTTCGGGAAAGTAAATTACGTTAACATCACTTTTCCTGACACCCGTCGCCGGAAACGCTCTGTTAAACTGCGCTTCGATCTTTCCTGCCGGTATCTGTGACGACTTTAAATCCACGGTGAATGGCGGCTTTTTCTGTTCCGCTAAATCGGCCTGCCTTCTCAAGAAGGTACACGAGCTTAACGATAAAACAATCAGCAATGTTAAAACAATTTTTTTCATACAAATCCTGTTAGTTGTCATTTATTGATAAGAATTAAAAAAAGCCCGGTACGAAAGGTACCGGGCTTGTGTTTCCCCCGGAGGGGGTTATGTCAGACTAGAGACCCCAAATGAATATCAAGTCTAAGAAATTGGCGCCGCCATTCTTTTTTAACTGTTCGTATCCTGTCGCGTCGTAGCTTACCATTCTGTATCTGGCGATTACACCAGTGCCGCCCCACGGGTAGCTCGCGGCGGATCTTCTGCTGGCTCCGGTACCTTTGAAGTTCCAGTAGAGCTCCGGCTGTACCGCCCAGATAACTTCTTTTTCAGTGGCATCGCTGGCAACAAAATAATCACTGGTAAAGTAGAAAGCTGTGTCAACCCGGAAGCCGAGATGCGAAGGTATCGCGTTGAAGAAGAAATTGGGCTGTACGGCGATTAAAGAATTGTACTTGCCGCGAATAGGTACAGGTTCCGGATCAGTGCTAGCGGCTTTGAGTGTCGGGTTTGTTGCTTCTTCCCTCTTATAATAGGCATTGACGCCGCCGCCGAACTGGCCGGCGTTGTAATCGATACCGCCTCCAAACTGCATCGCTAAAGGTGTTTCAGCTCCGGCAGCATTCTCTTTACCCAAAAGCCCCTGGAAGCTTAAACCTGCGGTTACAGGGCCGGCAAAGAATCTGCCGCCGAAGTATACGCCGTACCGTTCCAGCTTGAACTGCGCTGCAAATTCAAGGGGAGACATATTAAACTTGAGACCGAGAACAGAACTCTTAAGAACGTCGTCAACAAGTAACTTGAAGCCACCCTTATCCATTGAACCATCATCTTTAACTTTAACACGCCCAGAAGCGCCGTAACTTGCGTAACGGCCGCCGCCAGCGCCGCCCACCCACGGGAACAGATTACGCACCTGTACGCCGAAATCAAGGGAATCAAGTTTGACTTTGGCCATTAAGAGATCAGGATGGTCAAAAGCGGCAAAGCTGTTTTCAACATCGAAAAGATTATGGCTTGTGTAAAACTGACTGCGGGGATCCTTAATGACACCTCTTCTGTCCGATGTCCAGTCTCCGTCTCCGTTGTCATAGCTGTTAAGAGCCACTACAACAGGAACCATACCGTTAAGGAAATTATACTGACCCCAGAGTCTCTTTATGGGGAATACAGGAGAGTTACCTTCGTTCCAGGTATTACTCTGGACATTAGCACTACTCCCCAAACCTACCATATTCGCCATATCAACTTTTGCCTCGAACTTGTAGGTTTCGCCAGTGTAAGTCGCAATAGCATTGGTTTCAGTGTTTCTGGTATTAAATTCAAGGCCTGTCGAAAGCCCGCCCTTTCCGTACGTAAGTATCACTTGGCCAAATGGTTGCTGCCAGTTCTGAAAACCTATAGCGTCGACTACCGCTGCTTCATCTTCAACTTTTTTGCCCGGAATCGGATCGAAATCAATACGTGTACCGACCTGCGCTGCGGCGCTCAAACTCCAAGTACCTTCCTGGGCGAATACTCCCCACGCCACAGAAAGTATTAATAAGACTACGAGAATTTTTTTCATTCTAGAATCCTCCTAAATTTGACAAGGGGAGATAACCTACGGTTGCCTATTAGGAGTGCCAGGGCGTTGTTTGCAGGTGGAGTGTTAGGTGCAATTAAGGGTAAATCAGGTAAAAAGGGGTAAAAAGAACACTTGACATGTTAATAAATATCTATTAAATTGATGTTATGAAATCATTAACGGTTGCCCAAATAAAGACTCATTTTTCTGACGTGCTTTTTCACGTCAAAAATGGTGAAAATGTTAGAATTCTATATGGTAAATCCAAAAAACCGGTCGCTATGATTGTGCCAATGGAAAATAATAACATTCCCAGAAAAATAGGTGTTTTGGATGGAAAGGCAACATTTAAAAAAATTGACGATGGAAAAATTACCGAGGAAGAATTTTTGGGATTATGATTTATTTACTGGATACTCATGCGCTTATTTGGGCCGTATTGGAAACAGATAAATTGAGCGGAGATGTTAAAGATATTATTGTTGATAAAAATAACGAGATTTGCGTGAGCACTGTTTCATTTTGGGAAATATCA
>LIUH01000213.1 GCA_001462225.1 Fibrobacteria bacterium GUT31
GCCGAAAATCCGTAAGTGTCCTCGCACAAGTAAGAACTGCCGGAACCAGAAGGACCGCAACTATTCCAGCCTGTTGTTGACTTCAATTTTGTTCCCGCCGTACTCGAACCGCCAACGGCTGTCATTAACGCATCCCATTCCGCATCGCTGGGCAAATGCCAGCCTTCGGGGCAAATACCTTGATGATTCATATCGCTGCCATTCCATGAAGAACTATTGTAACTTGCATTTATATCCATTGCCGTTGACCAATTGTATAAACGACCGTAAACGGCACAATTGGAAGAGTTGTTATTATAGCACACATCAGTAGCATTATTGGGCACATCATAATTCAAATTCTCTGCCATCCAAATTTGGGCATTTACGCCTGTGCCAATAGTCACATACGAATATATTTTGCCATCCCGCTCATCGCAAAACTGATTTGGCCCATCTACAAATCCTTGGCACAAACTCTCATGCACCGTCAGCATGGGGCATGACTGCTGCACTGGCTGTGAATTTGTACAAGTTACGTTCGTTGATACGTTATATATATCAGCATCTACTATGCCGTCTGTAGGCCATTGTGTATATTTCCCCCCGGAGTAAGCCGAAGCAGGTAATGGACCGTTTGCCAAAGTGCCGCAACGTCCATAAGCGTTGCTCAGTGAAACGCCGCCCGGTATTGCTCCAGATACAACATAAGCAGGATTCATGCTCCAAGCACAATTTCCGGTCAATGTCGGATTCGGCACAACAATTGCAGTGGCCGTTTGCAATATTTGTTTTGAATCACGGCATGTTGCTTTCACATATATGGAATCTACTGCTGCCTGCGCAGTTACCGTGGGTGAGCTCTGGGGCCAAGTGGACGGAGATTTAGAAGATTTTACATAGTCAATCGCACCGCAGTACTCCGCACCATCATCGTAAATTAAAACCAGGTCTTCATTCCATGCCGGCATATCCTCTCCAAAGAAAACCGTGCCTTGCAGCCCGGTACCCGAACGGCCGTTGCTAAACGCCAAAGTGCCGGTTACATGAGCCGTGGGGGCTTTGGATATTGTCAAAGGGGTACAGTCCTGGTCCCGAGTTCCTACCGGCTTGCCACCACCGGTGCAGGATACACGACCCTTGACCGTAGTAAATGAGGCCGAATTCCCGGATGGCTCATCTGGGAATTTAATTGACCTTAGAGCCGCAGAGGGAGCGGAGTATATTGTCGCTCCGAATTGCACCTGAATGGGGAAAGAGCTAAATATATATCGATCGTACTCTGTACCGGATACAGTTAAAATAGGAAGCCATACTTCTTTGGAACATATAACGCCTTGCGCCGCGTCTGCCGGATTCAAAGTTATGTTTACCGAACCGGCCTTGCCGGTAACAATCTCAGCTTTATCCCACGCACAGGTGAAAGAAGAAACCGAATATGCGTTAGGCTCTACGTTTGAACTGCTGGAAGAGGTTACGCTGCTGGAAGAGACTGTGCTGGAGGAACTCGGAACTATGGACGAGCTAGAATAAGGACAGTTATTGCTCAGCATTCCACCCAATTTATTACAATTGTTCAAAGTATAAGGCTCCTGGAAACAGATTGAGTCTATATTGCAATAGACACCCGGTGCCGCACTAGAAGAACTTGCATTAGCCCCCTCGCTGGAGGAACTTGGAACGATAGACGAACTAGAAGAACTTGCATTGGCCTCCTCGCCGGAGGAATTCGATTCCTCTATAGTAGCGGGCGGGTCTATGGGTTTGAGTGGTTCCGAGCAGGATAGAATGAGTACCAAGCATAAAAGGGCGAAAATGCCTGTCTTGTTCATAATGAATCTCCTTGTTTGGGGAAAAATTTTGGGTGCAATGTTTCACGGGAAACATTCATTAAAACCGCCCTTACATTACCAATGTACGCAGTATAATTGGGTGCGATAAATTACCTCCGTCAAACGATACTTTGATTATATACATTCCTTTGGGCAAATGCGATAGCGAAACGGAATGAGTACCGTTTGCGAAATTCAGCGTTTTTGCCAATTTGCCGTTCAGGTTGTAAATATCCAAGCGTCCGGGATTTTTCGTTTGAAGGTGAATAGCGTTTTGAGAGGCAAAAGCGAAATTTGCACTCGCTGTTTGCGGTGGGCGAATGGGTGAAATGGTAGTGCCTTTGGCTTCTATATTCCTAGACATGCCGACGTTAACAACCAAGCCTTTGTCATTGAAGGTTATCCAACTTATCACTTCGCCGGGGAAAGAAGATTTTTTAATACCTTTGCTAAAGTTAATGCCGTAAATTACAATAACGGAATCGTGTTCTATTTTCGTTGTGAAACTCGAATGGGTTCTGTTCCAATAAATTCTATTGGCCTCAGGACTAATGTTTTTGCCTGAATATTCATCACCTTCTTTTTCCCCAAGTCCAAATCCAAATGTAGTATCCGGTACCCAAATGACTTCCAAGAAGCCGGGCAGGGAATCAGGGTGGAATGCTCTGTAATAGGCAATACGCAAGGAGTCGCCTATACCGTCTCCGTTTTTATCGTAAAGCTCTGCCGTTATCGGATAATAAGGAGGGGGCCCCTTAAATTGCAGCAGATTCCATTGGTCGGTAAAGGCGGTCGAAGGCCCGCGAACAGTGAGGAAAGCATAGTTATCGTCTTTCACCGGAACCACGCCTGAAATAGAGAACCTCGCTACGCCCTCCGTAAAGTATATCGGGGAGGGATTGGCGTTGAGAATGTCGGAGTTCACGCCAAAATCAGGATCGTTGTCCAGACGATTTCCGCCCGCATCCTCAGCCCATGCGCTTGTGTACAGCCGGAAATCGCATGTTGTGCAAAGTACAGGCGAGCCGCCGGAAACATCGTAAGCAGCGACAGTCCTTTCCAAGGGTGTCCCTATATAAACCCATCTATCGCTTAGGGGTTGGTTTTGCAAAATTTTGCTAAAATCGCTGCCTATTTTTTGCGAATTTGTTAATATGGCATTAGTTGTCGGATTTACAAACTGTATGCGCGGCACGTAAGTGGTTACTTGCAGTTCATTGCTCAAGGTATGGATTATATCGCCCGAGGCCTCGTATTTTCCCTCAACCCATAGCACCAGCAAGCCGGCAAACTTGCCATTGTGTTCTATCTCGCAGCCGCCAAGAGAATATTTGCCGGTACCGGGTATAATAAAGGTTTGGCCCGGCGAAACTTCGCATTCGCCAAGAGAATCGGCGTAGAATCTCAATGAATCTCCGCTGGAGCTAGCAGGAATACCCGTGATATTCACAGGCCAGCCATATGCGCCGACCGGGGAATTATCCATAAGCACATCAAAGCCACAGCCGGCATTTGTATTGCTGTTCGGGTGGTCGCATCTCCAATCGCCGTAGCTAAAGCCGATGGGAACCAACTTGCCGGAAACAACGTTCTTTGCCTTGGGGCCTAGGTCATAAATTTCATTGCCGGTGGTTTCATTGTAAATCCTGCCCCAGACCGGGCTGATTTTGGCGATTCCGGAAATCTGGCCTAGTTTAATAGGCGCTGCATCGGGGAAATCTTCTTTGTTCGCAACTTCGGCCCAAATTACATGAGTGCCCGTCAGGCCCTTTACGCTGCTTTGGTCTGTCTTGACCCTGTTAACATTGCTCGGCGGCAATCCTTCCAAGATTACGCCGCCGTAGCATACCAAATTGCCACCGACGCTGTTGCAATTAGGATTGCTGGCGTTCAGTTCAACCCTAGCGCCACTGCGGCTGAGCATGAAGTATTTAATATCCACGCCCATTGCCGCGCCGCATTTTTTGCCGCCGCCAATGCCACCGCTCATCACAGCGGCACAGGTGCCATCGGAACCATTGCTCTCAATGCAAAGCTGCGCTCCTGTGCCATCGCCCGTTCCTCCCTCTGAGGTAAGGGCGTTGGATTGCGCAAAGTACATATTGGTGGTTATGCGGACATTGCTCATGGTTGTGCGGCGGTCGCAGAAGAAGATGTTTACGGGAATGGAATCCGTACCCTCAAGCTGGCGGGGGGTTAGCTCAAGGAAGGTAGCATTTTCTTTAATATTTATATAGCCCGGAGCAGCAAAATGAGTGCCGCCCAAATCTATGGCCAGCTTGTTGTTGATAAATACCCAAATATCGTCATCGCCGCTGAAGTAGAACTTCTGGTCAGGAGCATCAGGATCTGTTTCGTAGTAAAAGGAAGCCGGAGTGCTTTCAAAGCAGAAAAACTGGTTTTTGTCGGCAGTCTTTGAAGTTGTCCCTGCAAAATTAGGACGGCCATCCCAATTCCAGATACGGGGAGTTTCACCGGTTCCAAGCTCGCCCTCGGCAAACTCATCTTCGCAACTATTGATATTTGGCCCATTGCTAGTGCCTTTGCGGCCATGGTCGTAGCAAAACTGGCTTACACGGTTTGTTTCGGTAGTGCTCAACGGAGCCCAAGATTCAGCTTTGCGCTTTGCGCTGCAATTAGGATTACCGCCAACTCCATCGCAACCACTGTAATCCGCATTGCCTCTTCCATTGCCATCATTTAGCTCAGGCGGGAAAAAGCCGCCCATGTAGCCGCCCCTGCCGGAGCAGGTGCCGTCCAGGTCCATTGAGCCGTCGCCGCAGAGCTTGTTGCTGTTGAATTCCCACATGCCTTGGGAATTGCGCTTGAAGGGCATGTCGTAGCAGCGGACAACATTTCTGCCGGGGGTGGGATTGAAGGCCCATCCAAATCTTTCCGCTGTCCAGCCGTCTTTTTGTCCCGAACCTGAGTTATACTGAATTTTCCCATCTGCAAGATAATCTTGGACAATTTTCTTGTTAATCCCATGGCCGGCAGGATGACCATTGCCATCATCGGATAATGAATAGCACACGCTGCTTGTACTGGAGTTAACGCCTCCGTCATAATCCCCGCATTGGAAAGCGGGGTTCGCAGTCCAATCCGTGTCGTAGATTATGGCGGCGAAGTCGTATGTGCAAACTCCGGTCTGTCCTTGGTCAGAATTGTACCAGCCGGCCGCTCCGTTCCTGGGAATGAAGAACAAATTGCGCTGGTTGCCGGTGGAGCCCTTTTCCGTAAACTGCTGCAGAAGGTAGAATTCCGTTGGCATCCCAAAACTCCACTCCATCGGGTCTTCGTCAAAACCCAAAAGCCCTATCTGGTCGTTAGCGGTTGTGTTGAGCCAAATCCAAGCAGCACCGGTAGGAAGGGCGGAAGCGCTCCATGTCTTCTTGAACCAGCCGCAGCGGTTGGTGTCAAGATCGAGTTTTGCGAATTTCGTATCATCGCCCTCTTGATAGACTAGGTAAGGAGTGCCAAGCGTCCATTCGGGGTCGCCGGGCGGCAGAAAGTAGAAGTTGTAAGTTTGAGCGGCTGCGCTTGCAGCCATGAGTGCCAATGCGAAAAAAGCTAGGGCGAGTTTGTTTAGAAAGCATTTCATTTTAATCTCCTTGTTAAGGTTAAAACCATTAAAGGCTTATTCCAAATTTATATTAATTTTCCCCATTCGTCAATGGTTTGTCATAAAATTGTATAGTTAAGGGAGGTTTTTTTATGGTAAACGCTGATTTATTCGCTTGGGGAGTAGAAAAAGTGCAATGTTTCACGGGAAACATTCACTAAAACCGCCATTTTCAAAAATATAAATTGTTGTATTTCAGAGGGTTACGGATTCTGCGTCACCTGATTTGGGTGACACATATAGGGGCATTGCGAGCTAGTGGACTAAAGCCGCCACTTTGCTTTTTTGCTGTCGGCAACTAAGAGTTTTTGATCTTGCTGCTCGTAAAATTCAAGTTTGTTCATAAACAGGGAAACAAATCTTGTAACGGGCATATCAAGGCCCCTTGCCAAACTAAACAAAGAGAAAAAAGTCGGAACCCTTTGCCCGCCTTCAAAAAGCGCTATACATTGTCTGCTCAAGCCGCTTTTTTTTGCTAACTCGGATTGCGAAAGTTTGCGTTTCTCACGTTCTTCGCACAATAAATGTCTAAAAGCCTGAATCAAGCTATTGGGGTCTTGTATTTTTACCATAGCTCAGTAAATTAGAGAATAAATTCTCAAAAAGTGTCAACATATGTTTGCAAAATGCAAGTGCTTGGAAAAATATTGTAGTAAAGTTAGTGATGATTAACTGGTTTAGGGATTAGGGAGTGGGGAGTAGGGAGTAGAAAACGCTTAAATATCAGCGACTATAAAAGTCAATATTCCAAAATAAGCACTTTGTTTTTGCCGTAAGGCAAGGTTCTGTAATATAGAATACCGGGGGCGGGGAGTTTTTCAGGTTGCCAAATTAATGTGTCTCCGGGGGCCCCCTTAATTCTTTTCAGCAATATTCCATTTGAGGAGCGAATTTCCACTCCGGTTGACTTTTCCGGCAAAGACCCGAATTTTATCCCTGTGTTATTTTGGTGTGCATTTGGTTTCCAGGGGTTGGGGAAAGCTACAAATTTTTTAGGAGGAGTCAACGGAACAAATTCTTTCTCCAGCAATCGGGAAAGAACCCAAACGGAAGAATCGTTGAAATTCATAAGGGAGATTTTTTTAACGGAATCCGTCCTTGGAGGGTTTTCGTTTGTATTCATAATAAAATCAAATGAGCCGGCCGGCAAAATAGAAAGAGCATTCTGTCTAATTCTCCATACCGGCCATTCCTGCATATCGTTCCAAAAACCCGGTGAATATTTTGTCCTCTGCCCGGAATAGAAAACACGCGAAGCGAATTTGTGAAATAAATCCTCTGCGTCTATATTCAGCGAATCTGCAAGCCTGGCTAAATGCATGGAAAAATTAATTTTAGGATATTTTGAAAAATAATTCCATATCGCAGAGTCAAAACGCGCCCCTAGTTCGGAAAACAAAAATAAATAAAGCACAGAATAGCCGTATCCTTTATAACAACTATCCTCAGACTCGCAGTACCCAACGGCTCTTCTTTCTATATTCTCGCTCTCAAAAATATATCTAAAATAATTGACATAATCATTAACTTCCGGTGCGCCTATTTCCTCCACCCCGGTAGCACTAGCTTCCATCCAAAAAGTAGTATTATTCGTTATGTCGGTTTGCATCATCTGAAAGCTGTGGTAAAGTTCGTGAAAGGTTGTAGCCTTTAAGGCCAAATGCCATTTTTCGTGATAATTCACTCCTTTGAGAGATATAAAGGGTTCATTAGAATAGCCACCTGAGCAGTCCGCTCCGGACAAAAAATCGTTTTCTATAGCTATTTGGGTTTTCCACGGGACGTCTGGGGTAAATGTTATGCCAAAAGTTCCCGTATAAACTCCTTCCCACCCACGCAAAAGCCCTAAGTCCAAAACCTCAACAGGGTAAAGGTCCTTGGGAACTTTTTTTTGGTAATGGTAAGTTTGGCTCACGCCTGATATGTTTTTCATGCCTAGAGAGTCTTTGTGCAATTTGTAGGCATCCTCCAAATATTTGGCAAGAGAATCTATATAACGCGGATTTTCAATCGCATGCTGCCTTTGTTGCGTATAGTATATGATAAAATGATCAGTCCTTCTTTCTTTAACTTCTCCGTAATAATTTTCCGGAATGCAACCCGGTTTGGCTAAAAGTTTTCCCTTTTTATTTTTTGAATTTTCCGAAAACTGCAAGGTTCCGCAACGTACGCCGCCTGCCCCAAAGCTCTGTGAAAAAAGCAAGGTTGCAAAAGTCAAGAAAACGAAAACGCGAAACATAGTAAAAATGTAGAATTTTATTCGCTAACTTTATCGGAGGGGTGGGGCAAACGCATCTAAATTGCCCCCATAACTTTTGAATCCCATCAATTCAACACCTAGATCAGGGCAACACTCGCTGCCTGCCCCCATAGGCACTAACTTAATATATAATTAGCCATCTGCATGTGCCTCACTTTTATCCGTTTTTCTACGAGGAAAATCTTTCTTATCTTTGCAAAACCATACATGACCTCCCTCAGCGAAACCGTGTTGNNNNTCACCACGAACACGAAGAACGACAATTCCCTCCATATGCTACGCCGTTTCCGTTCCTTCTTGCTCAAGGGGGGAAAAGTCCAGCTTTGACAGCAGGACTTCAAACAAGATAGCCAGTATCATTTTCCCGTTTAGCCACGCCTCCATGCATTCGGCCCGTTTTTTCGGGACTTCCCCCGCGTCCAGCAGCGATTTGAGCCGCTTGAAGTAAAGCTCCACCTGCCATCTGTATCTGTACGCGGCAAGCACCTTGTCCGCGCTTATGTTGCCTGGGAGCGATGGGTTTCGGAGCACACGGCCGGAACGCCTCATGGCGCCCGTCTCTTTGCTGGCCGCCTCATAGCCGGCGGGAAGATGCTTCATTAGCAAGCGAATATTGTCTTGACGCATTAGTAATCTCCTATGTCAAGAACAATATAGCAAATTCAGACGATATTAATTAATCGTTAAGTTAGTGCCTATGCTGCCTGCCCCTACAACCCCAACAAATGCCCTCGCAATAATTTCTACATCTGCCTCGTGACAACCTTGGGTTCATAGATCAAATATAGCAACGCAGTTATTATGAGCATATTATACGTGATGAACAATCATATCAAGCCAAATCCCAATACATAATCGATAACCCATCAAATTGGCGCGAAGGCGAATTTTACATAAGAGGAAGTTATATAGTAAACGCTGATTTATTCGCTTAGAGAGTAGGGAGTGGGGAGTAAAAAAATGCTTGAATTTATATTTTTCCACTCCCCAAGCGAGTTTATCAGCGTTTATTATACAGTTCAGCAACCATAGGGAACGGAACTACCATAAATTCATGGAGAATATCACACAAAAGTGACAAAAGTGGTAAAAAATGTTCATTTTTAGAAAATAAATTCTATTTTACAAGTGGAAGTCAAAAAAAGGAAATTTCTATTGAAAACATTCTTCAAACCTTTAGCTTTTATTGTTCTCGTTTGCCTAGCTTCATATTCCAGTGCAAACTTGCCGAAAAACATTTCTCCAAAACAGGCAAAATCACTCACAGAAAAAGAAGCGAAACTTCTTTTTAGAATGCAAAAGCCAGATAATCGCATTAGCATTGATGAGGCAATGCAGATAAGTGATGAATTTGCAAATATTTCGAATGAAAAAAGTGCTTATAGGAATGGCAAAAAAATAAATTCTAGAAATTTAGAAGACGCTTTTGATCTTAGATACCGTTCAAGCAAAGAAATTAAATCAATTTCTGCCTTGCTTTCGAGCATGAAATCAGACAAATACAGGGGCGTTGATATTCCAGATACTTTAGCTTATATTTTAGATTTCAAAGATAGCGCAGGCTTTGCCATTATTTCTGCCGATAGACGAATTGACTATTCGGTGTTAGCTTTTACAAGAGATGGTTCTTTTAACAGGAAAACCGATAATCTGGGCATGGCAGTATATTTAGAGAGACTGGAAATTTATTTGTTAAACTCCATTGCGGAAGCCGAACTCCAAAAAGATTCCTTGCTAAATAGCATTCTCAGAAAATTAGAAGTTAATAACGTATCAGCCATTAATATGCAAAGCCGTGCTCCAACTTGGTTCGTAGAAACTAAAATAGGTCCGCTTATTTCTATACAATGGGGGCAGGACATGCCTTTCAATGGTGCACTTGGTCAGATGTGCAACTATAACCCAGGTCCCCCTCCAAACGATAGCAGGTATCCAGTCGGTTGCGTTGCTACTACACTAATTCAAATTCAATCTTATTGGGAGCATCCCATAATACATCCGGCTTCTGGCACTAGTTGGACGATTTTGAAAAGTTACAAGCAATATCACAATTTTAACGATTCTGCCCATTTATCTCAAATAGAACGAGACCGAAGAGCTACAGCAAAGCTTATTGTTGGAAATTTATTTAGACAAATGGGTACAACTCTAAATATGAATTATGATTGCGATGGCAGTGGTGCCAATTCACAAGATGCTGTAGACTATTTTGGAAGAAATGGATATACCGTTTCAGGGCTAGGAAATTTCAATAGTACTGTAGTTAATAATTCTATAAATAATGGACGACCTTTGTTGATAAGAGGTTGCACAAATGCTAACGGATGTCATGCTTGGGTAATTGATGGCACTTTAGAGCGAAAAGAAATGATGAATGTTGGAGGTACCATTATACAGGTAAGTCCTACTGAATACTATGCTTATCATAATTGGGGGTGGGATGGAAGAGGAGATAGTGTGCTTCCAATGGGAGTTTTTAACTCAGGCTATTATAATTTTCAAAATGACATACTAATAGCAACTATGTATAGATAGGAGTTGTCATTATGAAATACTTGCTTTTAACCCATAACCTTGGAGGAAACCCAATGAATATGTCAATTAAAACATTCGCCTATGCTACTGTAGTATCAATATTGCTTTTATCTTGCAACGATACTATCGGGCTTAACTTAAGTAGCAGAGATGATAACTATGCTACTGAAGGCAGTGAGTTAAAACTGCCTGACTCTCCCGTTATAATGGTTAGCGAAAAAATTATTGGAGTTTGCCTTTCACCAACGCCATCAGAAAAGGATACATTGTATTTCAGCGAACAAGAGTTAGCTGATGGCATAATTAATTTATGGTTTAGATCATGGGGAGGAGGATGCGAATATGCCAGACGCGTTTATAAAGTTAGGCAAGTAGAAGGGGCCGAACCAGAATTCTCTGGATATGAAAATTCCTGCTCTCCTCCTTTTCCAAAGCCATCGAAAGACACATTGTTTTTTAGCAAGCAAGGCGGAATAGATAGTTTAACTGTGGATGGTGGTAGGGATGATCTTTCTCTTAGCCCTTCATGGAATAATGAATGTGAACATATTAGAACGGAACACAATGCTCCTATAACGAAAATAGAATGTCCTTGGTTTAGTTTAACACAAACCAGTGAAAATTCGTTGTTTGTTTCGGTAGATGAAAATAAAACAAGTGAAGAAAGATGGAAATTTATAAACTTTAATGCTTGGTGCGGTCATTTTATAATAATCCAATCGGCGGAATAAAAGATTACAGGAGTGTAGGGGCAAGGCAAGCGAGCCTTGCCCAAGTCTAAATTCTGCCCTGCGGTAAAATTTGCGGATGGTTGTAGTTGGAGAAAGGTTATTTAGATGCGTTTGCCTTTACCGGAGGGGCAATAATTCCACGCCCACTGCTCAGGATACTCCAAAATCCAACTCTCAAACATTTTCGCAATTTCCGCCGAATCCATATTTGAACGCGGCTCATAAATACGCTCAATTCTTATTATATGTTCCTCGTCCTTCTTAAACGTCCTAAAAAGCACAACACTTGCGCCTAATTTATTAGCCGTTATCGGCAACCTCAAAAACAGAGGAACGCTTTGCCCTAAAATTTCAAAATATTCCTCCCCGTACTTTGATTGATCCGCCATCACCGCTAAAATTTCTTTATTGCGAATAACATTTTTCAAAATCTGCGAAACCTCAAAATCTCTCACAATTTTTATATTCTGCGTTCCCCTCAAATTAACCAAAAACTTATCCAACCTCTTATTCCTAAATTCCGAAACCACTAAGTTAACACAACTCTCAACTAAATTAGCCAACCCCCTATGCAACATCTCAAACGCTCCCAAATGAATGCTCACAAAAACTACGCATTCGTTTTGCATTGGATTGAGATTTTCAAATTTCACGGGAACTTTTTTATTTTGCAAAAATTTTAAGCTATCCAAACCGTTGAGAAAAAGATTTTTATACACTTCTTTTGGTTTTACTTGCAAATTCGCTTTTTTTAACCGCCCTAAAATATAATTCTTTTCCTTTTTAAATTTTAGCAAATAAATGGGATAAAGCAATTCAAAGAGAATCTTTGCCAAAAAATCCGGCAAATGTCCGAGAAAAAATGCTAATATTGAAAAAAACATAATACGAATTTAGCTTTTAGTAAACGCTGATTTATTCGCTTGGGGATATTTACTTTACTACATTGGTGTATGAGGTTTTTATGCGCATAGGTATAATCGGGGTTGGCACTGTTGGTGGCGGAGTTGTTGAAGTAATAGAGCGGAAAAGAGACGAACTTCATGCGAAGCTCGGAGTTCTTTTGGAAATAGCCGGGATTGCGGCAAAAACGGAAGAAGAACTTGCGCCCTTCAAGGCAAAGGGGTATAAAGGTTTTACAAATGTAGCCGAGCTTTTGGAAGATGATTCTATATCGGTTATATGCGAACTCGCCGGTGGTTATGAATTGCCTTTTAAATGGATTTCAAAAGCACTTGAAAACGGAAAGCATGTTGTAACTGCAAACAAGGCTCTACTGGCAAAGTACGGTAGCGAAATTTTTCCCCTTGCCGAGCAAAAAAAATGCCATATCCTTTTTGAAGCGGCGGTTGGCGGCGGAATCCCGATTATTCGCAGTTTGCAGGAGAGTTTGGTCGGCAACAATATCGAATCGCTGAGTTGCATAATCAACGGAACTTGCAATTACATTTTAACTAGAATGGCAATGGAAAAACTTTCTTTTGAAGATGTTTTAAGAGATGCTCAAAAATTGGGCTTTGCCGAAGCAGATCCGTCTTTTGATATAGACGGCATAGACTCTGCTCACAAAACCGCCATTTTAGCGAGCCTTTGCTGCGGTAGCTTTGTCGATTTTGAAAAAATCCATGTAACGGGAATACGCAACATCGCAGCGCAAGACATTCAATTTATACAAGAACTTGGCGGGGTTGTGCGGCTTTTGGGCTTGTACAACAAGGTTGGCGATAAGGTGGATGCAAGGGTACATCCCTGCATTGTGCCGAATGATCATTTGCTTGCAAGCGTTAAATACGTGCTGAATGCCGTGTATTTGCAATGCGACAATTTGGGCCCGACGCTCCAAACCGGAGCGGGCGCAGGCAGGTTGCCGACTGCAAGCGCAGTAGTGGCAGACCTTGTATCTTTGGCTCGTTCTGTGGAGTCGGGGCATTTGGAGCCTTTGCCGATGGGTTGGTTTCAAAAGAAGAATTCCGCAGAACTAGTTCCCATCGGCGAAACCGAAGCCCGTTATTATTTTCGTTTTGTGACAAAGGATAATTACGGAGTTTTGGCAAAAATCACGGGAATTTTAGGGGAAAACAAGATTTCTATAGAATCGATTTTGCAGAAGAACACAAAAAACAGGGAAAAGGTGGACATAGTTGTGACAACGGAAAAAGCTAGAGAAAGCTCCGTTCAAGCCGCATTAGCAAAAATAGATTCTTTGCCGGAAATCAGCGAAAAAAGCCGAATGCTGAGGTTTTTGTAAGTTTTTCTCTTTGCTTTTCATCGGGATGTTCCTTTGCGAGTTCTGTTGCAAAAGCATGGAGCAGAATCTTTTCCGCTGCTTTTGAATCTATTCCGCGGGATTGCAAAAAAAACAAAGCATCCTCATCCAAGCCGCCACAAGTGCTGCCGTGCGAGCATTCGACTTCATCGCAGTAAATTTTGAGTTCCGGTTTTGAAATCGCTTTTGCGCTAGGCGAAAGCAAAATGCTGTTTACCAGTTGCCTTGAGTTTATATTTGCGCAATGCCTGCCCACCTCTATAATCCCGTTGAAAATCGCCTTTGAATTATCGCTCAAAATATGCCGTGCAAATAAAAAACTTTTTGTATTTTGAGCTTTGTGCATAACATGAATTTTTTGTTCCGTTCCAAAAAGTGAAAGGCTTCTAAACTCAAAAACCGCCCCCTCTCCGCAAAGCTCAACGCTTATATCGCTTTGGGAATTAAAAGACAAAATGCACAAACGCTCATTCTCCGCCAAGGAAAACTTTTGCGAGATATTTTCTGAGATATGCAAAAGGGTATTCATGCTGAGTAAAAAATAAAATTTTCTACATTCCTCAAATGGCTTCCAAGCCTCCTTTTCTCGGTTTGAAAATCCTTAGCGATGTGGATTTGAACTCGGTAATTCCCTTGATAAATTGGCGAATGTATTTTAGTGCATGGGATTTGAGACCGGCTCAATATACGGAGGCGCATAAAAATTTGGAAAGCGATTCCCGTATTTTGCTGAAAGAAATTGTCGATAAAAAATTGCTGAGGGCTGCTGCTGTTGTCGGTTTTTTTGAGGTTCAAAGAATTCAGGATTCGGTTTCCGTTTTGGATAAGGATGGAGGCGAGTTGGCAAAACTTCATTTTTTAAGGCAGCAGACAGCAGCAAAAGGCGAGCCATTGTTGAGCATGGCGGATTTTTTTAATCCTAAGGAAAAGGATTTCATTGGGCTTTTTGCCGCCACCGCAGGTCTTGGCGCAAACGAGACTGAAAAAAAATTTATAGACCAAAACGATGATTACTCCGCTTTGATTTTAGGGCTTTTGGCAGACCGCCTAGCCGAAGCATTGGCAGAAAAACTGCACAGGGATATTTTAGGCGGAATAGGAATAAGAGCCGCGCCCGGTTACCCCGCAAGCCCGGACCACACGGAAAAAGCCACTATATGGAAATTGCTTTCGCCGGAAAAAAATATCGGAATTTCGCTAACGGAAAATTATGCTATGAATCCGGTAGCCTCCGAATGCGGCTATTTTGCGGCACACCCGAAGAGCCGCTATTTTAAGGTGGGCAAAATAGGCGAAGATCAGCTTGCGGATTACGCTATGCGAAAGGGTATGACTGTGGAAGAATTGAAATATACGCACTCAATGTATCCCTAAACACTTCATCGGGGCTTTGGTTGCCGTTGATTTTTGTCACCAAGGAGCTATCGTAAGCTCCCAAAACAGCGGCGGTCTTTTCTTCGTATTCATTTAATCGGGCTTGGATAACAGACTCGTCTGCGTCGTCTTTGCGGTTTTCAATTTTCGCTCTTTTGAGTAGGCGTTCGACTATAACCGAACTATCGGAAATATCAAGCACAAAAATGTGCTTCACTTCAACAACGCTTTTTATCAAGTTTGCTTGTGCAACCGTGCGGGGAATGCCATCTAACAGAAAAGAATCTTTTGCAGGGTCAAATTTATTTGTATCTATTAAGCCGCCAATGTAGCGGGAAAAAATTTGAACAGTAACCTCATCCGGAACGAGTTTGCCTGCGCCGGCATAGCTTGTAAACAGCTTTCCGTTTTCGCTTGCCGGCGAAAGCCCTCGGAATATATCGCCGGTTGAAAGATGTTTCACGCCTGTTGTCGCGGCCAACTTAGCCCCCACAGTTCCTTTCCCCGAACCCGGCGCTCCGAAAATCAAAAATGCGGAAATATTGCGCATAAGGAAAAGATAGTAAATCTCAATGCCGATACCGTTGATAGCCTTATAACAACCACAGTCAGATGATTTCAGGGATATGTTTCATTTTGTTACTGCGTTCATATAAGCGTTCAACACATCCGTCCAAAGCCCTGTTTTCGCGCTGCCCGTTTGAGTGCCCGTGCGTTCGATAATCTTGAAATTACCGCCGTCATCCCAAATAATCGGCAGTATGCCGTTTGTGTGAGCCGCCGTAGCCACGCGGCTGATGTAGTTGATGTGGGTATCTTTGATTGTCTGATCCATAGTGCTGCGGGTATTCGTCTGCGCGCCCCATTCACCGTAATACACGGCAATGCCGTTATCAATAAAAGTCGTTTTAATACGACCGGCTTCCGTATTAATATTGTTTAATTCAGCTGTGGATATAGTGTGCCGCCCCTCGCCGCCTCCCTGGCCAGTGATATCCGCCACCGTATATTGCCACGGGGCGTAGAAATGAACCGACACTATCAGTTTGTCCGTGCCGTTACCCGGGTCGTTCGGCAGAAGTTTCCCGCGGTTATGGGCGGCTATGACCGTTCCCGGCTCCGTGCTGCCCAGCCCGGGGACAGCGACAAAACGTTTTGCGTTATTTCCGCCGGTTGCACGTATTGCATTCAAAGCCGTTTGGTTCCAGTCAAAAAGCCTGTCCTGTTCGGTATTACAAGCAGTACCGCTGCTGCAGCCCCAATTTCCCGAATGAACCTCGTTCATCGTTTCAAAAATAAGGTCATCACCATAATTTCTGAAATAATTGGCTATCTGTGTCCACACTTTGGCAAGCTGATCTTTGACTTGTTCATTGTTCGCATCGCCTCTTCCAACTTCAGCAAACTTGAGAAATCCCCATGTATTCGGCGGGTTTGTATAGTTGCCGTCATGATGTATGTTGATTATCGCTTTCATGCCTGCACTGTGTACCCATCCTACAACTTCGGCAACGCGCTGAAGCCGTGCCGGTGAAATCGTGTATTCGGGAGCACCGCCGATATGCCCATTCCATGAACAGCCAACACGCACTATGTCAAAACCCTGTGCTTTAACACCGTTGATAACCTCCTGCGTGACCGCCGGAGTTCCAAACGCGCCTTCTTCTGCGACCTTAGTGTTTGTATTAACGGCATCCAGCGTATTGCCCAAGTTCCAACCCGCTTTTATTCCTTCATCCCTAAAATATTGCAGGGCTGTTTTTGATGTCATTATCTCGGAATTGCTGCTGGAACTCGCCACAACTGAGCTACTAGATTCGCCCTCAGCGGAAAAAGAAGATGAACTTGTATCAATCTCTACTTCGGGAGGATCTTCTTTTTGAGAAGAGCAACTTGTCGCTACAAATAAAAAAAGCAACGATAGAAGCAATTTTGTAATGGTATTCATACCCATGTTACTAATATATACTTTTTTATCGAAAAAGGTAACTTTTTTTGAAACTAAGGGCTCACCGCTTTTGGCAAAGGGTTAGGCAAAAAGTTTAGCACGTGAGCAAAACAATGGAAAATGAAGTTATATTCAGAAAACGCTATTCCGATAAAATAAAACCTTTTATCGGTAAGCAGATAATAAAGGTTCTCACCGGCCAAAGGCGGGTGGGCAAGAGTTACTAGGGCAGTTGTTTTCTGCAAAAAAAATAAGCGATTACTTAAAATCTCAAAAAATCAACATAGCCGCATCGCAGGTTATAAATTACCTAAACCATTTAGTCAATGCTTTCTTTATACACAAGGTTAAGCGGGAATCCATTGCCGGCAAAAGAGTATTTGAAGTTGGTGAAAAATTTTACTTTGAAGATATTGGTCTAAGAAACGCCATATTCGGATATAGGCAAACGGATATAGGCAAAATAATGGAGAACATAGTTTACAATCATTTGCTTAATTGTTGTCTCTATGGATGAATTCACCGGAAATTCAAGGAACGGGATAGAGCATTTGAGTAACTTTTTCTGAAAAAACCTTGTCTTTAAGCCCTATCCTGTCCATTGCCGTTTTGATTATTCCCAGTATCTCATCTCTTCTTCCCGGTAGGGGGTACGGAAACGTTTGCAATCTCCAAACGTGTAAGGCCGATGCCGCTTCCTACAAAAGTTGCATTTGTTATCTGACCAAACGGCAATACGGTAAAATTTCGTATTATGCCGTTTGACATCGTCACCCGTGCGGTTATAGTAGCTTTTGTAGCATTTATGAAATGTATCATGCCGGCGTGATCAATTCTGGCGGTTAGGTTGCCGATAGGCAGGAAATTATGGGTAACGGTTACTGTTATGGGGTTGTGGTTTACCACAACTTGCGGAGCGGGTGCCGCAGCGGGTTTTGCTGGCTGGCTCGAACCGCCGCCGCTTGTGTAACTGCTGCCGCCGGAACCGGATTTTTGACGGGCTTTCGCAAGACCGTCTTTTGCACTGGAATAATCCGGGTTGATCCGCAGAGACGCTTCGTAGTCGGCTATGGCTCTGGCGTAGTCACCTTTTTCCAAATAAACGTCGCCCCTGCAACGGTATGTTACATAACTGGGTTTAATCCTGATTGCTTCCGTGTAGTCAGCAATGGCCCTGTCGTAATCTTTCTTATTGTATTCGTATTTTATCGCTCGAGAGAAGTAATAATTATCATTACCATTTGGATCAAGCCTGATTGCCTCCGTGTATTCCCTGATAGCCAAATCGTAATCGTTATTCTTATTTGCTGCCTCACCTCTTTCATACGCCGCTTTCGCCGCACTCGGGTCTGACCCACCGCCCGTATAACTATTACCGCCGTAACCGGCTTTCTGACGGGCATTCGCAAGTTTATCTTTTACACTTGAATCATCCGGTTTAAGCTGCAGAGACGCCTCGTAGTCGGCTATGGCGTTGGCGTATTCTCCTTTCTCCAGATAAGAGTCGCCCCTGCAATAGTACTTTACATAACTGGGGCTAATCCTGATTGCTTCCGTGTAGTCAGCAATGGCCTTATCGTAGTCTTTTTTAGGCCATTTGTACGTCTGTGCTCGATAGAAGTAATAATTGTCGTCACCATTTGGGTCAAGCCTGATTGCTTCGGTATATTCACTGATAGCCAAATCGTAATCTTTATTGTCCGCTGCCGCCTTACCACTTGCAAATGCCATTTTTGCTGCGGCTTTCGGGTCATTTGCGAAATCTCTACTGCTGTAACCGGCTTTCTGACGGGCTTCTCCGAGTTTATCCTGTATACCCTTTAACATGTAATCAGACGGTTTGAGCTGCAGAGCCGCTTCATAGTCGGCTATGGCTTTGGTGTAATCTCCTTTTTCCAGATAACAATTACCCCTGTTGCTGTAGTTCAAGTAAAAATTTGAATGAAGCCTGATTGCCTCCGTGTAGTCAGCAATGGCTTTGTCGTAGTCTTTCTTAGGCCAATAGTATATCAGCCCTCGATTGAAGTAATAACTGTAATCACCATTTGGGTCAAGCCTGATTGCCTCCGTGAATTCCCTGATAGCCAAATCATGATCTTTATTGTCCCTTGCCGCCTTACCTCTTTCAAACGCCGCTTTCGCCGCGCTTGGATTGCTCGAACCGCCGCTCGTGTAGCTGCCGCCGTAACCGGCTTTTCGACGAGCTTCCGCAAGTTTATCTTGTACGTATTTAGCATCCGGTTTAAGTTGCAAAGACGTCTCTAAGTCGGCTATGGCGTTGGCGTAGTCCCCTTTCTCCAAATAACCCTTGCCCCTGGAATAGTATGTTGAAGAATTTGGGTCAAGCCTAATAGCTTCCGTGTAGTCGGCAATGGCCCTGTTATAGTCACCTTTCTCCAAATAGACGTCACCTCTGCTACCGATTCTTACCCAATTGGGGCTAATCCTGATTGCTTCCGTGTAGTCGGCAATGGCCCTGTCGTAGTCCTTCTTATTGTAATAGTACTTCAGTGCTCGAGAGAAGTAATAACGATCATTATTTGGGTCAAGCCTGATTGCTTCGGTATATTCCCTGATAGCCAAATCGTAATCGCTATTCTTATTTGCCGCTTCACCTCTTTCATACGCCGCTTGCGCCGCATTCGGGTAGCTCACTGAACCGCCGGTAGTCGGTGCGCAACCCTGAACGGCGACGAGTGCGCTTACTGCAAAAATTGAGGTTAGGAACAGGGCTTTAAGCATTATCTTGAACTTGTTCATATTGAATTCCTGATGGGGGTTTATTTAAGTTGGTAATATAGAAAACGTAAACTTTCTATATTTACCCAAAAAATGCAGGAGAATTTTTTTATGTCTAAGATTTTAAGACCAAATGGACAAAGAGCCACAAATGCAATCTTATTGATTTTGATTGTCTTGGCATTAATGATTGCAAATCTCATTTCGAGTTATATGCAGTATGATTTGCTTCAAATTGTAGCCAATGGCGGTTCTGTAACTATGGAAGCGTTAGAGGCTAACGACACAAGAGAAAGCATAGTTGGCATAGTTTATCTCATTGTTTATTTGATTTCAGCCATTACCTTTATTATGTGGTTTAGAAGGGCATATTTCAACTTGCACCAAAAAGTTAGTGGCCTTGCTCATTCGGAAGGTTGGGCTGCGGGTAGTTGGTTTGTACCGATTTTATGTCTGTTTCGTCCATATCAAATAATGAAAGAGATGTATGTTGAAACAAAAAAACTTTTTATAAAGAACGGGCTTTCTGAAAAAGTTGATTATTCTACAAGTTACTTGGGATGGTGGTGGGCCCTTTGGATAATTTCAGGAGTTGCCGGACAAGTTCTTTTCAGGCTTGCTCTCAATGCCGATACCGTTGATAGCCTTATAACAACCACAGTCGGATATATGATTTCAGGGATATTCGACATTCCGTTAGCGTTGATTACGGTGAAAATAATAAAAGATTACTCGAAAGTAGAGCCTCTATTGGCTCAAATAAGCGATGAAGAATCGGAAATTGAGAGCAGCGAAACTACCGCACTACAATCTTCCGAACCGAACTCCCCTGCTTGACCAAGTAAACCCCCGGCGTTGCAGGTTTTATGCGGCCAACCGGTTCTCCTTTTATGGTGTAATAATTGGGAGTGGGGAGTGGGGAGTGGGGAGTGGATGGTGAATAACGAGCAATGGGAGTGGTGTTGCAATCGGGTTTTGCTTTAGCCACAACATCATCGTCATCATTCCACTTGTTAACCGTTCCAGTTTGAACATAAACGTAATAACCGCCGTCTTTTGTGGCCGGTTTGGAGTTATAACCGCAATCGCTCCACTCCGCTCCGCAAGGATTTTCAACACCGTTTATGGAAATTGTCGAATTAAGCCGTGGCTGAATTATGCCAAAATCTCCTATGAATATACATTG
>LIUH01000214.1:0-3357 GCA_001462225.1 Fibrobacteria bacterium GUT31
ATCAAGCTCCGTTACATGAATTTCGGCACCTGCCGCTATAAACTTGTTAAGTGCCGTTGTGTACTGGGCGGCACTCGGATAACTCGTGGACAAGTGCGATTGCATGCCTATGCCGTCTATCGCATTCTTGGCTTTAAGCCTGTTGTAGAGCGCAACCATAGCGTCTGTTTTGCCCATATACTCGTTGAAATCGTTATAGAATAGTTTGCATCCTGGTGGAGCATACTTGCGGGCTAAGACAAATGCACTGTCGGCAAACGAATTATCACCGAAAATCTTAACCCACGGCGACACATCGCCGTTATTGTTATCGCTGTAAAATCCGCCGGTTCTCGGCTGGCCGTTATTATCAAAGATCTCGTTGACCACATCGTAGGCGTAAAGGTTCAGAGTCGGATATTCCTCATTTATCTTTGCGAACATATTCTTTATGTAGCTCTCCATACGCTTGTACATAACCTCTTTAGTCGCCAAAGCATTTTTATTGCCACTCTGCATATTCGCA
This sequence comes from Fibrobacteria bacterium GUT31, assembly GCA_001462225.1. GTDB lineage: Bacteria > Fibrobacterota > Fibrobacteria > Fibrobacterales > Fibrobacteraceae > Fibrimonas. Next base: position 506 of record LIUH01000214.1, read on the forward strand.
AAAAAGAACCACTCCGGCGTTTGGCTGTGCCACACGAACGTATGACCTCTGATCGGGATATTATTGTCCACGGCGAACTGCATAACGTTCTTCGCCTCGCTGTTGAACGAGACCTTGATGTCGTTATCGGTAGAACCGCTTTGTTGCATAGTACTCTGCGGTTTCAAGCCGTTTTCGTGCGTAATGCTGTTGAACTCTCTGAGTATCACGTTTCTAAGTGCCGTCTCGTTTGTGCCTGTGTGCCCTCCCGGGAAACACGTGCCTATACGGAAGTAATTGGCATAAATATCTTTAAGCCCCTTTTCGGACTGCTGGGCGTAAGCGGGCTGCAATGTAGCAATCATTGCAATTAAAAACAAAAGCCGTTTCATATTTGACCTCCCTAGAATAAATTACAAAATAAAACTACCTCACCACGATTTTTTGAACCGAATTTCCCTGTTTAACCAAATAAACCCCTGGTTTTGCAGGCTTTGTGCTGCCCACTGGCTCTCCTTTTATGGTGTAATAATTGGGAGTGGGGAGTGGGGAGTGGGGAGTGGATGGTAAATAACGAACAATGGGAGTGATGTTGCAATCGGGTTTTGCTTTAGCCACAACATCATCTTCGTCATTCCACTTGTTAACCGTTCCCGTTTGAACATAAACATAATAACCGCCGTCTTTTGTGGCTGGTTTAGAATTATAACCGCAATCGTCCCAATCCGCTCCGCAAATATTTTCAACACCGTTTATGGAAATTATTGATTCAAGCCAAGGCTGAATTATATCAAAATCTCCTATGAATATACACTGCCCTGTAGTCGGCTTTATTGTAGAATTATCCAAAACATCTGCAAGTGCCATGCCGCCGCAAAAACTCGGTTGATATTCTCCGCATATTTGCGGATCTGTCCCTGCCTTCTCAAATATATACCAGTCCAAACGGAACAACTCCGAAGACGACCCCTTGAACACAAGATAGAGAAAATCTTTTACGCCGGTGGCATTTGTAATATCGCATTCAAATGTATTCCATGTAGTCCATCCGCCTGTGGATGCTATGTTGCAAGTTCCTATCAGCGTTCCGGTGTTGCTCCCGGTCCTCAACTCTATGCTACCCGAAGAACCGCTCGCCGCCGCTGCTCGCACCTTGAATTTGGCGGCTCCTGTTCCAAAGTCCACGCCCTTTACACGAATCCAGTCGTTGTTGGAAATCCCGGTAAGTATCTGCTTCCCCTCTTTCCCAATCTCGCCCTCGTTGTCGTTGCCGCCCGTGGAGGCGGCGGTGCTGATGCCGTACATCGTATTGATAGTCACCGCCCTAACGGTATCGTAAGGGTTAAGGTTCTTTATTTGCGCAGGCCCAGTGGTCGTAATTGCAACCTGTTTTATTGTGCCGTCCGAGTTGTATTCCAAAACGTCAACACCTACACTCCGCTTTTCGCCTTCAGTAGAGATACCGACCGGCCGTTCGTTGGCGTTGCTTTTGCTCTTAAGTTTGCGGTCATGGTAGAACAAATACCATTTGTCCTTATACTCAATAGGCGAGGCGTGGTTGTTGCCGTTTGTACCTCCCAGCATTATGCCTCTGTAGGTGTAACCGGTCAATGGATTGCTGCTTGTCATGTATGCGATAGAACCGTTTGGGACGCCGGAAACATTACAGGAGAAATTTGTGGAATAGGAGAAATAGTACGTGCTCCCGCGTTTGTGCACGTAAGCGGCCTCAAAGGAACAGGTCGAATTGCTGATGGTCGTCGCCGGAAATTGCACGCTCATCATATCAGAGTTCAGCTTTGCCCCGCGCAGGTTCGAGCCGGGGCCGGGATTGCCATCCGCAGGGCCGCCGCCGAAATATATATACCCCTGCCCGTCGGTATCAACAAACCCCATGGGGTCAAAGAGCCACGGGACATTGGTATTATTGTTAGCGTTATTCGTAATAAGCACTTTTCCGCCGGTAAACCCGCCCTCTGGACGCGGGGCTTCCGCAACGCCGATGCCGCTCCCGCCATTTGGAATATAGAGATAAACCTTCCCGTTCTTAACGGCGGCGCCCGGAGCGTATGCTTGATTGTACGATGACAGGTCGCGCGGCACTCTGAACACCTCGCCGTGGTCCGTCCAGTTCGCCATGTCGTCAGTTGATACCAGCGTATAAGCTTGAATGTCGTAGCCGCCCTCTGTTGGGTTATTGTTATCGTTGGAACAATAGACGTAAAGCCTGTCGTTCCAAACAATGGCGGTTGGGTCGGCGGTATATTTTTGATTGATGATCGGGTTTTCAGCCAAAATTGGAGATAACGCAAAAAGTCCGACTAATGCGGACAGTGGACTTATTTTTCTGAAACTCAAAAGTTGTTTCATATTAGCCCTCCAAATTAAAAATTATATAGAGCATATTATATTAATATATACTATTTTTTCCGAAAAGTGGTATTTTTTTTGAAAAAAGTGAAAAAAGCGTTTTTTTTTTAGAAAAATGCTGTAATTTAGCGAAAAAACGGCATTTATCCTTTCCTAAGAGCTTTATTCCGTTCCATCGAAAATTTCGTCCTGCTTGGCACTGTTTATCGCCGGTTACGGAGCCTATGGTGGAGGGTTCTTTCTATATTCCCACCATGGAGCTAACCTACGAAAGTGCGGAAGCCACAAGTCCAAGCGACAAAAAACAAAATTGGCTCACCGCTTTTGGCTTGCAAGCCGTTGATAATTTAAAACCTTCAGAGTATGTTGTAGAATTATCGGAAGAGCATATCACCGGCAAAATGAGTATTTATCAGATTGAAAGTACTATTGAAGAATATTACAAACAAAAAGAAAATAATTTTGATGCCAAAAACAGGCAAAACGAAGCGGATATTGTTTCT
>LIUH01000214.1:3563-7619 GCA_001462225.1 Fibrobacteria bacterium GUT31
GATTTCAAAAATTACAATCCCGGCAAATACCGCAAAACAGACATAATAAAAGCCGAATGGGTTTTGGATAGCGACACGGTTCAGTATGCGCACTTTGAAAATATAGAAGACGAAATTGCCTTAATTTTAAATAAAGAAGAGCAAGCAAAAGAAATAAAGATAAATCATATTACGGATTTTATATCAAAAATATGGCAAATACATCCCTTTTTAGAAGGCAATACCAGAACCGTTGCAATTTTTGCGATTCAATATTTGAGAAATCTAGGATATAAAGTTGACAATTCGCCCTTTGAAAATAATGCAAAATTTTTCAGAAACGCCCTTGTGCGCTCAAATTACAGAAATGCCGTTTTGAATATAAGCAAAGAAAATAAATTCTTGATTAAATTTTTTGAAAATATCATGCACGGCAAAAATCACAAATTGCAGAATAGGGAATTACACATTCATTGGAAGGAGTGAGAACTATTTGACTACGATTTTCCGAATTGAACTCCCCTGCTTGACCAAGTAAACCCCCGGCGTTGCAGGTTTTATGCGGCCAACCGGTTCTCCTTTTATGGTGTAATAATTGGGAGTGGGGAGTGGGGAGTGGGGAGTGGATGGTGAATAATGAGCAATGGGAGTAGAGCCGGTGAGGTCCGGAGTAGTCCAGTCAATCCAATCAGTCATGTCCTCTGTGCGGTCGTTTTTGGGGTTAATAGTTGGAGCAGTAGGCGGGTTGGCTGTTTTGAGCAAAAATCTTTTGATGTTATCTTCCACAGGAGTTTTCCACTCGTTTATCCATGCACAATGCATTCCGCTTGTATTATTGGAATGATAGGTGATGTTGCCGTCAACCCCAAGTGCCTTGTAAACCTCGGCCCCGGCCACAGCCGATGCGTATCCCGACCTAGAAGCCAGCCAGTCGGCGGCTCCGGGCTTGTCAAGAATTAGAAGCCCGCGCGGTGCTACCATCGCAACTGCTTCGTGCATATCAATTGGCAGATTATTTAGATTATTTTGAAATGCGCTGAAGTCATCGCCCAGCCAAGGTTGCTCGTAAAAAGCACTGCTCGGCGATTGCGCACCGCTTTCCTTGGCCGCCCCACGCAGTATAGCTACGCCGCCTGTTCCGCCTTCAACCGGTATGGTTAAGGCAATACGCTGGTCAAAAACACCGGCAGCAAAAGCTCCCTTGCCATACCGAGAACAACCTGTAACACCAATAGCATCCGCTTTTAAAATACTGCCGCCTGATTGTTCAATAACATCGATAATGCGGCTCACTCCCCATGCCCATGCCGTTAGCGTACCGGTTTTGCTGTTTGTGCCGTAGATATTGTAAAACGGGCCCGATTTAGTACGATTGCCTGTTTCCTCTCCAACATCAGTAGGGGTATAATTGATAGTAGCGACTCCATGCCCTCTAATGGTTGCAGCATCGGCTCCGGAATTGCCGTAAAGGATAACAGCCGGATAAGGTGCGTTGCCGGTGGATGGCAGAGTAACGGTTGCTGAGAAACTCTCGTTTTTGCCGCCTTCGGCTACATTCACTGTGATTTTCGTATTGCTCACCGTTCCTGTGACACTTGCCGGCTTTACCGGCTTTTCACCATAAATGGTTCTCTCCGCCAGTTTTTTTATCTCTTCCCTCCGGCATACCCACTCTTCCTTGGTGGTTATGCGGTCGCCATTCAATTTTTTAAATGGGTCGGGCAATTTGGCATTTGCGGTATTAAAGGTGGTAGGCAGATTAACAGAGCAACCTGCCCCCTCATTTTCAACCGCAGAATTTTGCGCAAAAAGCGTTGCAGAACTTATTGCAAATAGAAAACACAAAACTTTTGCAAGTTTCATAAAAACCTCCTGATAAAAATCACTCCCGATTATAATATAGTAAGTAACACTGTTGTCCAATAAAAAAATAAAAACCTTGTTCTTGGGCAAATTTCGTGGTAAAAGGGCGTTGCTCGCAACGCCCCTACGAGGTTAATCGGTTAATTTGTGTGTTTTTACGGTTCATTATTTGTCTCTACGGTTATGGTTACACAAAGGTACAGAATTGCACAAATGTAGGGGCGTTGCGAACAACGCCCTATTCGACACGGATATTTGCGGGGTTTAAGGTAAATGAATAATTTTTGTTGGACAACAGTGGTATTTTCTACAGATAAACATATGATTTTTTTAAACAAAGTCATGAATTTTAATTTAAGAGTTGAGTAATTTTCTTGTTAAAACTGCCATATCAACCTCTCTGCGTTTTTGTATGATTTGGAGTCACACTCCAAAATATACAAAAATAAAAGCCCTCTATTGAGGGCTGGGGAACTAATGCAACTGCAAATCACTTATAATAAAGGTGAACTCTCCTAATCCGCCCGGAAGGTCATCAGTCTGCCACTGAATTCGCTCAACCAAGCTCTGATCAAAAGCTGTTCCTCCATTGCTTTGACCCCAGCCGGGACTAACCAAGTCGCTAATGTTGATGGTAATGTTCTCATAATCATAGCCGGTTCCGAATGTTTTGACGTAATAACTGTCATCGGTGATGTTGCTTGTCGGCAACATTATTTTATACGTTTTGCCATTGCCTAAAACTCTGAACGAAATTGATGTAGCAGTTTTTAAAACCTCCAACTCTGTTGCATCCGGTACTGCAACCCAGCCGGCAAAACCATATTCGTAGGTATTCGTAACATAGCCGCTAACTTTAACTTCGCCCGTTCCCCATTCTCGGATAGTTATTGAAGACGTACCACCGTTATCCACGTCGTTAAACGCATTCCATGTATATGAGCCTATGACGATGTCGCCGCCAATAACTTCGCCGCTCCCAAGAATATCAGCGCTTACAATGCCAAGATCGTTAACATTATCACCGTAGGAAATGATAATGTTCAATGAGGACTGATCAATAAAGCCGTCATAATCATCAATGGCCTCCGATAAATCGATAGTAAGCGCTTTTGTCATCGGATCCCATGTTGTGCTACTCGCATCTAAGACATTTCCATCTTGCCAGTAGAGACCATTGGCTGGCCCTTGCCACACCAAATCCAAATTGCCGGTTGGGTCCGTATTTGTATTTAAGACCAGTTTGAGTTTTGCACCAGGTTGTTTAGCTATAGTTAAATTCGGTTCTGCCAAACTCCAAACAGCCTGTGCGTAGTTGGTAGTAACATTGTCTGCTTCAAGACCGAACTTGTATTGGCCCATATTTCCGGTGATATTGTTCGGGACTGGACTGTTTATCGCAGTCATCATAGCGTCTAAAACATCCTTCCAAAGCCCTGCTTTGGGCTTTCCGTTTGAACGCTCCAGCATTTTGAAATCGCCGCCGTCATCCCAATTAATAGGTATAACTCCATTTTGACGAGCCGCTGTTGCCACAGATCTAATGTAGTCAAGATGTGTATTCTTAATCGTTTGGCTCATGCTGCTGCGAACATTAGTTGGTGCACCCCATTCTCCAAGATAAACCGGAATACCATTGTTAATAAAATTGGTTTTGAGCAGTTCCATTTCTTCCTCCAAGGAATGTTTTTCAGATGGATCGCCCCATGTATGTATTAATGGATTCTCCAGATCGGTTATTCCTGCAACCGTATATGGAGACGGAGCGTAGTAGTGAACTGCGACAATCAATTTACTTGTGCCGTTTGCCTCATCATCGGGCAATAATTTATCTCTGTTATGAGCTGCAACTACTATAGGTGGTTCTGTCGCACCCAAGCCCGGAACTGCCACAAAACGAGTTGCGTTATTCCCTCCGGTGGCACGTATCGCACTCAGAGCCGCCTGATTCCAATCAAAGAGGATGTCTTGCTCATGTTCATAAGCAGTACCCCACCCATTACCCCAGTTTCCGTTGTGAACTTCGTTCAGTGTTTCAAAGATAAGATAATCACCGTAGTTCTTGAAGTAATTGGCTATCTGTGTCCATACTTTGGTAATCTGATTCTGAATTTCAGCTTTCTTTGTCGCATTATTGACCGCTCCCGGCATATCGACGAATCCCCATGTGGTTTGGTTCCCCCGACTATTGTTGCCGTCATGGTGTATGTTGAT
>LIUH01000214.1:7780-8499 GCA_001462225.1 Fibrobacteria bacterium GUT31
TTGATAATCATCGCCTTAATGCCGGCAGTTTTTGCGTAACCGACGACTTCGGCGACACGTCTAAGCCGTGCTTCGCTAACCGTATAATCAGGAGCAGGGCCAATATGTCCAATCCACGTTACCGGAATACGCACAATATCGAATCCCGATTCTTTGACGCCGTTGAACACGGCTTGTGTAGCCGTATTGCCGGGATTCCATGCGGTTTCATCCGTTACCATGGGCGTTGCCCAGTCTTTAACCGCATCCAGCGTATTTCCCAAATTCCAGCCTGCTTTAATATCGTTATCCTTAAAATACTGTAAAGCTGTTTTGCCGGACATTGGCTCTGGGGTGTCTGGGCGCAAGAGGCGCAGGGTTATATTCTGTTGCGGGTTGTTCCCTTCCGTAATATCAAGCGTGTATGAGGAATCGATATAATCCGGTGCAGAGACGGTTATATTCCAAGCACCGAATTCTCTCTTTAATGGGGCAAACTGGGCATCTTCAAAAGCAACATTTATAGTCATTCCTCCGCCCTGGTGGGTAAAGCGGGTTGAGAAAGCGTTGCCATTCCCCTTGACACTCAACAAATAAACACCCATCGCAATATTCGAGTGCGATATGCTTTTTGCCGCTTCTGCCTTGCCATGCATCACCCGCTTGCCGCTGAGAGAATATAGGGCAATATCGGCGTTTTTGTACAGTTGCGAGGGCAATCCCCATAGGCACTAACTTAA
>LIUH01000215.1:0-18390 GCA_001462225.1 Fibrobacteria bacterium GUT31
CAAATAGTGTGAACAGACTCTAGCTTCTTTTATTGCATTTACAATTGATGCGGCATACGCATTTCCGACTTCCGAATCACGAGGTGCAATCCAGCATTTAATCTGATTTGACTCCAAATAAGATCTTATCGTGTTGGTATCTTTTCCATCTTTGCTGGAATATGAAATAAATACATCGTGCATAATTCTATATCCTTTCCCCCGCTCCAGTTTACCCCGCCAAACCCTGGGGAAAGTTAGAGCTTGGCAAGTTCGTGCCACCATGGCACAATTTTTTGTGTTCACCGCTTGCTTACGCTAGCGGTGGCGGTTAGGGTGCTGCAAGCACTCCAACCGCCTAGTCCTGAAGACAACGGACAGAGAACAAGGTCGACTTACCGCGGCTGTTTTCGAAGTACTCGACCTCATCGTATAACATTCTCCAGTGGTAGGCTTTGGTGGGTTGGTAGGCGAGGCGGGGGTTGCCGTTGCTGTAAAACTCACTTGCAGTCCACCAGTAGCCACCACCTAAATCAAGACGAAGGCCTCCATCATTCCAACCACCGCCACCTGGCATAGCCGAAAAGCCGTAATTGTCCGTGCCGCCATTATCACTCCAGCCACTTGTTGCTTTCAACTTCTTGCCTGCTGCTGATGAACCGCCTGCAAAATCAATTAACGTTTGCCATTCTTCATTGCTTGGCAAATGCCAGCCGGAAGGGCATATTCCCTTATGGGGTAGTTGCACCGGACAGAAAATGCTGTCGCAAAAGCTAGGCAAATTCATGGCCATTGCCCAGGTATACAGCCTGCCATACGTGTCCGTGTCACATTCGTATGTGGAAGTAACAAAAATGTTACATATACTACCGTTCACATCGCAATTTAAATTCTTCTTCATCCAAGTTTGTGTGCCTATTGTAACAGTAGTGCCTTCCATACCATCGCAAGTTGATACGGCTGGAAGGAAGGTTGTTGCGGAAGCATAGCTAGCATAGCCAGGAGTGCTTGTCTCTTCGCTGTCATAGGCAACCACCTTGTAGTAATATTCTGTGCCTGATGATAGTGAGTTGTCTGCGTATGAGGTTGTTGCAGAAGTGCCAACCAAGTCGTAAGTGCCGTAAAAAGTTGTGCTGCGGTAAATGTAATATACAGTGGCATCTGTGAGAGATTTCCACCTTAATGTGATGCTACTTTCGGAATTAGCCGTAGCAGTTACGAGCAGATAGTCCTGCAAACAACGAACAGAATACATGGTAAAATTCCGGTCAAATATCGTTGAAAAGTTAGGATAATTATACTCAATACTAATGGCTATGCCACCGTCGCCATCATACACCTCCCTAGAACTCCACCAATAGCCATGGAAATTGCTGAAAGTGCCACTCGAGCCGCCGGCGCCACCCGGCAGAGCCGAAAAGCCGTATTCGTCAGTGCCATTGCCACTAATATCCTCAGAGGTGTTCCAGTTCCAGCCACTTGTTGCTTTCAACTTCTTGGATGAATCGCCTGCAAAATCAATTAACGTTTGCCATTCTTCCCTGCTTGGCAAATGCCAGCCATCGGGGCAAACGCCTTGATGCTTTGGCTGTATTTGGCTTGAACAATAAACTCTACAATTTGGCAGGTTCATAGCCATGTACCAAGTGTAGAGCCTGCCGTATTTTACACAGTTACCTCGGCTGTCGCCACCGGTATTGTCGCCATTGCACTTGCTATTAGTAGCGTTGTAATTCAAATTCCTAGCCATCCAAGTCTGATTGCCTATGGAGACTGTTTTATATGTTTGATTGTCTCGGCTGTCGGTAAATAAACCGTATTCTATCAAAGATACATTCAATGTGCCATTGCAATCGGCCGTTTTGGCAGCTAAACCGCAAGTTGCAGTTACACTTATATCACTGTATGCGCCGGGTGCAGGATCACTCCAATCAGGCGCATTTGCCCAAACTGGAGTACCAAGTGTGCCGTAACTGCAGGTTAAAACGGGCGGGGCAATTGCAAGGCCGGAAATTCCGCCAGCAGGTACACTACCGCAGGTGAACGTAACTTCAGCAACCGTCAATGTGCCGTTGCAATCAGCCGTTTTGGTCGCCAAACCGCAATTCGCAGTTGCGTTTATATTGCTGTATGTACCGTGTACAGGATTGCTCCAATCCGGTGCATTTGTCCAAGCGGGAATATCAAGAGCACCGTGGCTGCAGGTTAAAGCAGGCGGACTTATTGCAGTGCCCTCGTATCCAGAAGCCGGAACATTGCCACAAGTGAGCGTAACCTCACTAACCGTCAATGTCCCGCAAGAAACTGCCGACAAAGTTCCAAATCCGCAGTCCGCTTCCGCATACACTTCGTAACTTCCCGCTAAGGGATTGTCCCAATCCGGCTGACCACTCAAAACAATGCCGGAAGGCACAGAGCCATCACTGCAAGCAACTGCAGGCTGAGCTATTGCTGTGCCTTCATATCCGGTTATGCTGGCCATATTGCAAGAAATTGCAGGTTGCACTATCAATTCGCCGGGGCAAGAAGCCATTAAATTAGCCGTTGTGCCACAAGTAGCCATTGCGTTTATACTGCTGTATGTGCCGGATGCAGGATTGCTCCAGTTAATAGCGGGCGACCCCAGCCAGCTTATGCCTGTTGCCGTTGCCCCATTGCTGCAAGTCAAAGCAGGCGGGGTTATCGGTTGTGCTGCATATCCGGAAGATGGTACTGTGGCACAAGCAAGCGTAACGGGAGTTTGTCGCAGAGTTATATTTTGCACCTCAGTGTTCCCTCTCCCTATCTCAGGGACAAACGCATACGAGGTATCTAAGTACCCGTATGCCGAAACGGTTATAGTCCAGTTCCCAGAAATCGATTTCATTAGAGAGACTGGGTTTTCGTTTGCAAACGCCACATCAATATTCAACCCGCCACCAGCATGAGCAAGGCGAGTAGTAAAGATACCGCCATTCACCCCCTTCACCGAAAGCAAATAAACACCCATAGCAACATTAGGGTGCGATATGCTTTTCACAGCCTCCGAAGCAACCGCTTTGCCATGCAGTATCTGCTTCCCGTTCAGCGAATACAAGGCAATATCCGTGTTTCTGTACAACTGCCGGGACAATTCAAGGGATATTTTCCCTCTGGAACTGTGCATTGCCACCGGGCTTGGCGTTTTGCCCTGCCTCGCCAACGGAGTGCTTTCTCTTTCGGTGATTATAAGCAGGGTGTCTATTCTGCCTGCCCTTGCCAATTTTTCAAACTTGCCGATGCCGTTAAGCCGTGCCGTGGCAATGGCATTGACGTTCACTACGAATGGCACGTACGCAATATCCACGCCCTGAGTATCTACAGGATTGCCATTATTGCTGTAATGAGAAACGCCTCCTTTATCAGCACATTTCAAACCTTCGCCCCAACCGTTGCTTTCATTTAATCCTGTAACGCCAGTATATAACGGCCCATATCCATTGTCTCTCGTTCCATCTTTATTGCAATTTGAAATAAGCTCATCACAAGTTTGCAGCATACCATTATTAGAGTCTATAGCAAAGCAGCCTGTCACCCATTGACAAAATAGTATGCGATTTTGCGGATCTTTGCATTCAGTACTTGAAAAAATACCGCTGCCTTGCGCAAATGCGTTTGCCGTGAATACCATAGCCACTGCTGTAGCGACCGAGAACAGAAAACCTTTTGTTTTGCTCATATATAACCTCTTTGGTTAAAAAACTCTTCCTACATTCGCAAAGCAACACTATTTGGTTACACCAAACAGCACGCTTTGGTCACACCAAACAATACGCTTTGGCTACACCAAATAGCATTGTTTGGACACACCAAACTTAAACCACTATCAAAACTCTGTCAAACACTGCAGTTCGCGGCTCTTTTAGCAGTGTTTTTGTGCCACCGGTGAACTGTGTAACTACCTCCAATTTATAGCTCCCTGCATACAACGCAGGAATTACAACAATCAACTCAGATGGCTTGTTGACAGGTATTTTGCTCTCAACCTTAACCCGCTCTTCAGTCTCCTGATTGATAAAATAAACCCCATTCTCGGCATTCTCGCCGTCTATCTTTATCTTGCTTCCGCTTATTCGCAAGTTGCGGTTGGGGGTAAGCAAGTCGCTTATGCTCTCGCTCTCAATATCAATAACCTGGTCTATAAAGAAAGCGGCTTTGCTGACACCTATGATTTCCACATTCACATTCGCAAGCTCCTTGCGAAGCTTTATGCCCTGATTAAAATCAAAGGATATTTTGTGCTTTTCGGGATTGAACTGCTCGGTTGCCTTGTTAAAGACCCCCTTAATAGCAGGCCGAACATTGAATACGCCAGTGCTGACGGTGAAACCATTGCAAATCTGATAGATAAGCTCGTCGTGAAACAAATCAACGGCGTGTTCCATAGCCTTGGCGGAAATATCCGCCCCGCCTCTTTGTGCTGCGAAATTGCAGATGTCTTTTGAACTTAGCGGTTTATCCGCCACCACCCTAGCAGCAAAATCGTTAGGGTCTTCCGTCAGCAGATTGTCATACAATTCTGCCCTTATATTGTGCCTACGTAGCTCATTATCAGCCATAAGCGCCTCCTGTGTTGGTTTTGTGAAATCTCTAGGGGGTGACAACCCCTATATGCCTTATTTTTGTGAAAATTTAAGTTCCGAGGGGGGGGTCGAGAAACACTAATTTGCTTTGTACATAAGGGTCCAAAATTCCCATAGCCAAGGAACGCCCTATTTGAGCGGGTTCATAGCCAAATGAACCGTGCAAATAATCGCTTGAAAAGCCTGTTTTTTCAGCAAAGAAAGTCATCACTCACAAATATACATTTTTTTACGGGAAAAAGTACAGTTTTCGCTACTTTTTGATGTTTTTTGCAAGTTTATTGCGCAATATTCTCATTTCACGGCAAAATGTGCTAAGCCAGCACCATCTTTTTAATCTGTACCGGCTTATAACCTTGCTCCACAAGCTCTAACTTAAATTCCTGGTTTAGGGGGCGACCTTGATTTTCATTCCGGGGTATATTTTTTTGTTGATGCCGGGGTTCCATTCTATAAGCTGCTGAACGGTTACGTTATGGGTGCGGGCTATGTCCCACAGATTATCGCCGTCTTTCACAGTGTAGCCGGAGCCGACACTGATAACATTTACTTTATTTGCTGCAACAGCTTGAGTTTTTTTATCGGAATTTTTCAAAGGCTCTTGCAAGTATAAACGTTGGCCAACTGCAATCTTGTTGTTTTGCAAATCATTCCAGTCAATTAAATTCTGCGAAGAAATTCCAAAGCGTCTGGAAATGGAAGACAAATTATCACCGTTTCTAACAACATAAAAACGTGGGCTTCTCTCTTCCGGCTTGCTCGATTTTTCAATTTGTTTTTGCTTTGACGGCGAGTTGGCTCCGGCAGGCATGGGGATTATCAAAACTTGCCCAATGCTGAGCTTGGTGTTTCTCAAATTGTTTGCTGCTTGTATGTCGGAAACTTTCAAACCGAAAAGCCTTGATATATGGCCTAAGTTATCGCCTTTTTGCACCTTATACTGCTGCCAGCGCACGAGTTGCGTTTTATCCATTTTTTCATAAGCTGCCAAAAATTTTTCACGGGAACCTTTCGGAACTCTCATGCGGTAGCTTTTCAAATTCGGCGGTGTGCACCAGCGAGTCAATTCTGGGTTTAAATCTCTAATTGTGTTTACGCTAACACCAAGTGAGCTTCCAACCTTATCCAAAGGAATGCAATCTTTAACGGTAACAGTATCCGAAGGAAGGAGGCTTTGCTTTTCCACCTTAAACGAATATTGCTCGGGGAAATGACCTATCACTGTTGCAGCCAAAATTCTCGGCACATAGTGCATGGTTTCACGGGGCAATTTCAAATCCCAATAAGAAACTTTCTTTAAAGAAGGGTCTGCAGCCATAGCTTCTCTTACAAGCCTGCGAATTCTGCCTTCGCCACAATTATACGCTGCCATTGCCAAATGCCAATCACCGAATTCATTGTACAAATCAGACAAATATTTTAATGCAGCCTCTGTTGCCATTTCAGGGTTGAAGCGCATATCCACCCAGAAATCCACAGGCAATCCATAGCGTTTGCCGGTGCCCGGAATAAACTGCCACACGCCTGCAGCTTTCGCTCTGCTATATGCGCGAAATTTAAAACCGCTTTCCACAAACGCCAAATAAATCAAGTCTGCAGGCATATTGTGTTCTTTCAGTTTTTCATAGATCATGCTGTCCAAAGCAGTTTTTCTGGAAAGAGAACCTTCCGTAAAATTTCTGGCGTTCACGGTTAAATAATGTATTTCCTGCATCACTCGTTCATTTATCACCATGTTCACCGAAAACCGTGATAAATCCATTGTGTCTAAAAAATTTTCGATGGCTACTTTCTCTGCGCTGTCGAGCGGAGTTTCTTCGAATGAATCAAGAGTTTCATAAGTTTCGTAATCTTCATAATCGTTTTGAATTGCAATGCTTAACTCCGTGGATTGATTTATGAGCCTCGGGTACAGGCTCTCCAATGAAGAAAGAATACGCTTAGGCATAGCAGAGAAATATGCGGAGTCGTCCGGCAAGCCGAGAGAATCGGCTTGTTTTTCCGTGTATATTTCGCCTAGAGCTAAGTCTAAATAATATATGGCGGTTAAAGGGTCATCTGCTTCCAAAGCCTGCATTCCGGTTTTGTATTGTGTCCAGGAGACCTTGCTCTCGTAGCCCTTTATGCCTTTGAGTTCCAATTCTGCCGGAGCAGAAGATTGCTTCTGCTCCTCCTCCTTAGGTTTAATTTCTGCGGCAATAGGTTCTACTCTGGGCGCAGTCGAACAAGCAGAAAACAAGGATACCGCCATCGAAAGCGCCCAGATGTTTTTAAAATATTTCACTCATCATCCTCTTCTTCATAGTCTAACCCCAAACGACGGAAATGAGGCTTGTCGAAATTAAGCTCCTCATCCAGAGCTTCTTCATCTTCAACTACATCCTCCTCCCCGATTTCGTCAAACTCATCGAGATCCTCGTCTTGATCCGATGGCAAAAAATCGTCTCCGCCGCTATTCTTAGTACGGCGACTTAACTGAAAATCTACATTCATAATTTTCTCCCTCAACCGGCAAAATATAGAAAATAAAATATATACTTTTACAAAATGCGCTATAAATTTATTTGCGAATACAGCGGTTTTGCTTTTTCCGGGTGGCAAGAGCAGCGAAAAAACGGAATTATCTGCGAAAATACCGTGCAAACCGAGCTGGAAAATGCTTTTTGCATTGCTTTAAGGCAAAAAATCCGCATTGTAGGTGCCGGCAGAACAGATGCCGGAGTTCACGCCAGAGGCCAAACAGCGCATTTTGATTTTCCGGAAAGCTTGGACTGCAAGCTTCTGGAACGCTCGGTAAATGCGATTAGCAATAAAAATGTGTGCATAAGAAATTTAGAGCCTTGCCCCGAGAGTTTCCACGCCCGTTACAGCGCAAGCGAAAGATATTACACATATACTCTATGCACGGAGCCTTTGGTTTTGGGAAGAGAGCAAGTTTGGCTATGCAAGTGCAAATTGAATGCGGAGCTTATGGAGCAAGAAGCGCACAGCTTTCTCGGCACGCACGATTTTAACCCATTTTCGATTCCGAGAAACGACGGCAAAAGCACGGAATGCAACGTAACGGAATTTCGTTTGGAAAAATGCGGTTTTGCAATTCGCTGGCACATTCGCGCAAACCGTTTTTTGCACAAGCAAGTTCGCTCTATGGTGGGTTTGCTTTTCGATGTCGGTCGCGGGCGTTACGAGCCGGGAGCGGTGAATAAAGTTTTCAGCGGCGAATTCAAAGGAGAGCGAACATGGGCACCGCCGGAAGGTCTGGTGCTGGAGGGTGTTGTTAGCCAATGTGGCGATGTTGTCCGGTAAATTTTCTAAATTAACTCTATGCCAAAAATATATGCAGTAAAGTTCCAAGACGGAACACAGTGGCTGGGAGACAACTGGCCGGATTGCGAAAAGCAAATCAGGGGGAAAACCGGAGTTAAGCATAAGTCTTTTGCTAAAATAGACGATGCCAAAGCCTGGTTTTATGGAGGAACATCGTTCAAAGAGGGTCTTCGGATTTATGTTGACGGCTCTTTTGTGCCGGGTTGCGAATATGCAGGCTGGTCTTGGGTTGCGGTGGAGAACGATACTGAGATAGCAAGCGCTTCCGGGAAAACTCCTTATGCCGCAGCCAGCAGGAATATAGACGGTGAGCTATATGCCGCATGGCAAGCTATGGAATATCTCGCGAACATACAGCGGAGTGGCGTAATTTGCCATGACTATCAAGGCGTTGCTAGCTGGGCTTCGGGCGAATGGAAAGCCAATAGCGTGGTTGCCAAAGTCTATGTTAGCAAAATCTCCGACATAAAGAAGTGGGCTGCATTTGAAAAGGTTGCCGGCCATAGCGGAGACAAATGGAACGACAAAGCAGACGCATTAGCTAAGGGGGCTTTGGTGGGGTAATTATCGACGTTAACAACTTTTGGTCACCTAGTGGCGGAGGGGTTAGGCGTTATCATCTGCAGAAGATGGAACATTACCAGAAAAAGCAAAGCGAGCACAAACTCGTTTTCTTAATGCAGGGCGATAGCTTTAAAACAGAGGAGATTTCTCCTACTCTAACAATAGAGCACGTTAAGGCTTTCAAAGTTCCGGGAGCTTGGTGGGAATACCGCTTTATCCATAGAGCAAAGCAAATCAGGCCTTACATTGAAAAGCACAAGCCGGATATCATAGAAGTCGGTTCGCCTTATGTTCTCCCTGCCGCAGTTCGCAGAGCGAGCGAGAGCTTGGAGCGCAAGCCCGTTTTAATAGGCTTTTGGCACGCAGATTTTCCGGTAACTTATATTCGCCGCACCTTTGAGCCTATAAGCAAATTTTTAGCAAAGAAGCTTGAGAGTGTGGCTTGGAGCTATGCACGTTACCAATTCAAAAATTATCGAAGCATTCAAGTTTCATGCAAAGAAGTTATGGAGAGAGTCAGGAGCCACGGCTTGCCTAATTTGGAATGGAGCCCGCTTGGCATAGACTCTGCCCTGTTCACTCCCGAGCGCAGAGACGAGGCTCTTGTCGAAGAATTAAAAGCCGGCAACCCCAGCAGATTAACCATGTTCTTTCCGCACCGTTTTTGTGAAGAAAAAGGTTTGTCGCTTTTGCTGGGCGCATACCCGATTATCTGCAAAGAACTCGGCGTGGAACCAACTCTTGTTTTTGTCGGAGCCGGCAACCGCATTCGTCTTGTTAAGGAAGCGGAAAAAAAATACAAGCATATAAAATATGCGGGCTTTATAAAAAACGCAGAAGAGATGGCAAAATGGATTGCGAGCTGCGAGATGGGTTTCGCTCTCAGCGGCTGGGAAACTTTTGGGTTTTCCATTCTGGAGGGAATGTCTTGCGGCCAGTGCTTAATTGGAGCGAATACCGGTGCTGCGGCGGAGCATATAAGAGATTCAGGGGGAGGAATTATTTTGGAGGAGATGAGTTCAAAAGCTCTTGCCCGTGCCGTTTGCGAAATTGCCGCGGACAAAAATAAAATGCAATCGTTTGCCGAGAAAGGCAGAGCCTACGCCAAGCAGTTTTCGTGGGACGCTTGCTTTGAAAAGCAACTAAAATTTTATTCACAATTTTTTCTATCTTAACATTGTGTTTGGAGTGATTCAAAAAAAAGGCAACGATAGCAAGCTATGCGGGAAAGTGATAGCTTATGTGAAAATTCCACGTTCACCGGAACAGAGCGATGCGGAATCTCCGTTTGATGCCCTTATCAGCAGAGACGGAATTTTAGCCATACAAGGCGACTACTCCAAAAATCCGGATTTTGATGTATTTCGCAACAACTTGCAACAGTCTCTCCCACGCGGCCTGCAGGAAATTTTAAAACATATACTTGATGAAGATGATATTAAAGATTCTCTTGATTTATCAAAATCAAAAAAAGTAAGCGTTAGCATTTTTCCAAAAGGCGGTGGCGGTTTGGGCGATTTTTTTCCGGTTCCGGCGCAATTGGTGCCATTCGAATCCGAAGCTATTCTGCTAAACGAAAAAGCCGATATTTATTTTTTGGGCGAGTTTAATTCCATAGGCAATGCGCATTTGTTTTTGATGGGCTTCCCTATAGTGTATCAATCAAAATACCGTGACCAAGCTGAAAGGCAAAGAGAAACGGAGGTTGATGCCTTGCTTGCGGAGATTGACAGTGGAAAAGCAGCAAAGTATGCGCAGTTTATTTTAAGCCTGAACGGAGATTTAAGCAACTACAAAGGCAATTTGCTGGAGCTTCTGAGCACGCAGATTTTGCCTAAGCTGATGTACGCCATAGAAGAAAACGACTCGGATAATTTTAACGCAAGCATAGAAGTGTTCTGCCGCTTTATGCGTTCATATCCGCATCAGCAGGATATTGAAAAAATGATTTCCATATTGAAAAGCATATTTGAAAGAAAACATTCAAACCCCGAAGATGCCAAGAACCTCGCTTTGATATGCCAAAAGATGAGCGCATTGCACCACGAAGAGTTTGAAAGATTGCCGGAGATACAGAAGGAGTTGGAAGGGTTGATAATCGGTTGAATGGAGAATGGAAAATTGAGAAGCGTGAAATGTGAAATAGAAGGGCTTTTGATTATTGAGCCGGATATTTTTCCGGATTCGAGAGGGTGGTTTTATGAATCTTACAATGCGGAGAAGTTTAAAGCCATTGGCATAAGCACGGTTTTTGTGCAAGATAATCATAGCCGGTCTGCTAAAAACACTTTGCGTGGTTTGCATTACCAGAAAAACCCTGGGCAAGAGAAACTGGTTCGCTGCACGCACGGCAAAATTTGGGATGTTGCGGTTGATATTCGCAAAGGAAGCAAAACTTACGGCAAATGGCATGCAGTTGAGCTAGACGAAGAGAATAAAAAATTCTTTTACATACCGATAGGGTTTGCACACGGATTTTGCGTTCTCTCCGACTACGCAGAAGTTCAATACAAATGCAGTTCCGTTTACAACGGCGCAGAAGAAGCCGGTTTTGCTTGGGACTGCCCTAATATAGGCGTAAAATGGCCTGTAACCGAACCTATTTTAAGCCAAAGAGATTTGGGAAACCCCGTTCTGCCTGTATTTTAGGCTCTCACGTATCACGCTTATAATCGTCTTCCACACGAACAATATCGTCTTCGCCGGTGTATTGGCCAACCTGCACTTCAACAATAATCAAAGGCAATTTGCCCTCGTTTTGCAAGCGGTGCATTGTGCCGGAAGGAATGTAAGTGGACTCGTTAGAGCGTATGTAAAGAGTTTCTTCGCCAACGGTAGCCGTTGCCATTCCACTGACAACCACCCAATGCTCCGAGCGATGCAAATGTTTTTGCAAAGAAAGGCGCGCACCCGGATTTACGGAAATGCACTTAACTTTAAAATGAAGACCTTCTTCAAGCACCGTGTAAGTTCCCCAAGGGCGAATAACGGTTTGCGGAGAGTGCAGCAAATCCGGCTGTTTTTGTTTTAAAACATCTACAAGTTTTTTCACCTTTTGACTGCTAGCAAGCGGAGCCACCAGCAAAGCATTGGCAGTGTCAACCACCATAATATTTTCCAAATCTATGGTAGCAATTTGCCTATTTGAACTCATAACCAAGCAATTTTTTGAACCCAGTGAAATATGGCGAGCATCTTCGGTGTTGCCGTCCGCATCTTGGGGAAGCTCTTTGTACAGGCTTTCAAAAGAACCCAAATCCGACCAGCCTATTGAGCAGGGAACAACATTTACCTTTTCCGATTTTTCCATAACGGCGTAGTCTATGGAGTCTGCCGGAATTGTTGCCATATCTTCGTGTTGAATTCTGGTGAGCGAGCCTTCCACTATCGCTTTTTTGTATGCGGTTTTGCAAGCCGTAAGCATAGCAGGCACAAATTCATTTAGCTCAGACAAAAACACTCCGGCTTGAAAACAGAATATACCGCTGTTCCAATAAAAATTCCCGCTCTCCACGTATTTTTTGGCAGTTTCCAAATTCGGTTTTTCAACAAACCTTTTGGCTTTCTCGCCATCGGCCTCTATATAACCGTAGCCGGTTTCAGGCCCTGTTGGTTCTAAGCCGAATGTAACAAGATTGCCTTTGCTTGCAAGCTCTATAGCTCTCTTCACCGCATTAGAATAAGTCTCCTCATTTCTAATTATATGGTCGCTTGGAGAAACCAGAACTATTTCGTTTTCCGGAAGTTCAAGGCAAGCGAGTGTAATGGCCGGAGCCGTGTTTCTGCCCACAGGTTCAAGCACAAAAGAGGTGTTGCTATGGTTAATAGCCTGCAACTGCTCACGTGCTAAAAAATATTGCTCGGCATTGCCCACAATGCGTTGTTCCGAGCAGAACTTGCTGTTTGCAAGCACCACACGCTGAAAAAGCGAATGTTCGCCGAATATTTTAACAAACTGCTTGGGTAGCAAAGTGCGGCTAATAGGCCAAAGCCTTGTGCCTGCACCGCCACAAAGAATTAAATTTACCATAGTGTTTAAGTTAGAAAATTCTGGGAGCGTATCTGGCTCTTGTTTGCATACCTTGAATTGGGTTGCCACTCACGGGCAACGACACAGTAGTGAGCATTCCTGCCATTGACGGCGTGCCTGTGCAACACCTCACCCGCACAATGCACATCACACCTGCGCAAATTCACCACCTAGACCTGGGCAAGGCGCGCCTTGCCCCTACAACACCATTGCTTTCAACACCTTATCCCCAACCCTAAACAAATAAACCCCGCTCACCGCCTCAATCCTCACATTCGCAAAGCGTGTGTTCACCTGCTCCGTTGCAACCACCTTGCCCTTCAAATCGTAGATTTGCAGTTTTACGGGCGCAGACGGCATGTAGCCTAAATCCACGTTCACAACACCGCTTGCGGTTTGCCACACACGGAATGTGCCGGCGGAAAAGGCGGGGCGGAGAACTGGGGCGAGATAGCAGGAGGAGAAGGCTTCGCCGTTCATGGCGGTGCAGTTTTCAACAGGCGTGTTCTCCACGCACACGCTGTTTATCACGCAGGCTACTTTGATGTCGCATTTTTGGACTATCTCGCCACTTATTGCGGAGCAGACAGCTTCGCTGAACATGGAGCAGTTGTTGCCGAGCTGGCAATATACTTTGGCGGCGGTTTCGTCTTCCTCTATGGTTGCGAGTATCACTATGGCCGGGCGGGTCAGGGCGTAGTTGTCGGCGGAGACGTCGTCGGTTGCTATGGTTGCGGTGGCTTTTTGCGTGGTTTCTACTCGCTTGGGGAGCAGGCCGTAGGCTCGCTTGAGCGTGGAGGCTTCGGTGTATTGCAGGGTTATTTTTGGCGTGCCTCTCAGGACAGCGGCGTTGTCGCTCTCTTTTGAGAGCGTGTCGGTGGCGAAGCCGTCGTAGTCTATGAGAGTGCTCAGGGCGGTGAGAAGGGCGGCTGAGTCTTTGAACACTTCGTAGGGAACCCATAGGGCTTCTGTGCTGGGCTTGAAGTCTGTGGGCGGTAAGATAGGGGTGAAGTAGGGTTTGAGAGGCCTCGGAAGTATTGAGTAGTCAACGCTGTTGTTCTGGAGTTCGTAGTTGTTTGCGTTGGCGGATATTATCACTGCGTAGGGTGCGCGTTTGTTTGCGGCCGTGTATTCGCCTACGCCGCTGTAGGTGTTGGAGACACGCAGCACTACGCCCGGCTCGCTTACGCTTGGGGTGGGGCCTTGGGTCATTTTGTTGTAGGTGAATTCACGCTCGGGTGTCCAAGTGACTGCCAAAGGTTTGGGCAGTATTGTGTATGGGCAGACATTGTTCTGCAAAGATACGTCTGTGCTCTGTTCAGCAAGCTTTGCTGTAGCCGCATGACTGCCCGCATTTGTTTGCCCGCCCGTTACGGTAAGCACATAGTCTTTTGCACTTGGCACTGGGGATTGCTCGGTTCCGTTGTAGGTTAATGTGGCTTTTGCACCGCAGTCTAAATCCCAGGTGACATTTACAACGTTTACGTTGGTGTTTTCAAATATTTCAAAATTGGCGGTGGTCTTGAAGCTGTTGTAGTTGAGATTTGCGGGGAAGGTAGCTTCAATTATGTATAAGCCCGGATTTGAAGGCACAGATGGGCTTGGCAAATACGTTTGCCCGTCTGTGCTCCAGTAGCGGTAGGTTACTCCTTCTGTGCCGTTGGTTGAGGATACCGGAGCGGGCGGCGGTGCTGCTTCGGCTGAATACCAGTTTGCCATTGACACGGAGCCGGTGCCTTGTGCCTTGGTTATTGTGAAATCTAAGGCGGGTGTTGTAAAGGCATTGTAGTTTTCATTTTCGGGGAATGTTGCGGTTACGGCATAGTCGCCGGCATCTGTTGGCTGTGCAGGGCTTGGGCCGTAGTCTGTGCCAGTGTAATTGAACACGGGGGTATCGTCGGGGTGCGTGGAAGAACTTGTTGACGGAGTTTTGGGTGCTTCCCCATATACCCATGTTGCAATGCTGACTGTGCCTATGCCATCGCCTTTGTCCACATTTACTGAAACTAGTTCGATTACTGTTTTATCGTAGTTTGGGTTTGAGCATTCTACGTTGAACTTCTGTTCACCTGCCTTTGTTATTTGCGTTTCGGGGTTTACCCATTCGCAGTTGCTTGGCAAAGTTGGCGTAACTGTAATACTTGCAAGTGTCAAATTGATTGAGAGCTTTGCGGTTCTTGGTGCGATTTCGGGAAAGGGAGGCGTTAGGGTTGTATTTTTTACAATTTTGAAAGTCACCGTTTTCTCCTCAAAGTACACTTTGTCGACTATGGTAACCGATCCTGTTCCTACATTTAAATTCGTGCCGTAAATGTATTCAAAATCAGTGTCTTTTATCAATAAAGTGCCATTTAGATATACGTTTGGTTCGAGTGTGATTTGCGAGCCGGTATATTCTTGGTCGGATATTGACTCTATTTCCATTAGCATTATTGGGTATTGCCAAAACAAATAAGGCATTCCGTTATTGATATTTGACCATATCCCCCAAATTTTGTTTAAATCCCAGTTGTTTTTGGTGATCATAGTTTTCTTTTCATCTTGGCTCATATTTTGGCTCAGCGAAAAACTATTGATGATATTGCCCCAGTTGTTTTCCACCAAGCTGCCACTAGTTGTGTAGCTGTAGCTTATAGTGCCAGCGTTTTGTCTCGCCAAGCTATTCCCTATAGCGTAGCTGTTGCTGATGTTGCTGTCGCGTTCGTTGAATTCTACCAAAGCACCTGTTCCCGACACATTTGCGTAGCTACAGCTGATGGTGCCTTTGTTTTGCCCTACCAAGCCACCTCTAGAGCCTACATTCCCAGTTGCGTAGCTGTTGCTGATGGTACCATTGTTCAATCCCACTAAGCCACCTGTATAGGTGTTTCCCTTGATATACGAAGCTACCATTCCAAGATTTTTTATTGTTGCACCGGAACCAACGTATCCGAACAAGCCTTGGCAATCGCTACTTACATTGATATATACTCCGCTTACAGCATAACCATTGCCGTCAAATGTACCGTTGAAAGGCTTGTCATTATAACCATAATTATAAGTGCCTATGGGTGTCCACTGCCTTAATTCCGCATTATTGGTAGCCCAATTTCTCCAATTTGCCGTATCATTGAGGGCAATATCATTGCCAAGTTTAATCGTTTTGCCACTCATATCATAAGTGCCGCTACCTCCTTCCCCTCTCACCAACCTAGCCAACCCCGCAAGCTCCTCAGCGGTGCGTATGATATATTCAGTTGCATCTTTATTCTTTGTGTACCAAGTTGTATCTGCCGTGCCGTCCCAAACGGCGGCAAAGAGCAACGATGGGAGCAGAGCGAGGAAAGCGAGGGGGTTTTTCATGGAAAGTCTCCTGTTAGGGTTGGGGTTGTTGGTTATTCATGCTGTAATGAACGCTCGTAAAGATCGTTATATATTTTCAAAAATTCATCAAGCATGCTTTTTAATAAATCATTAGGCGGGTCATTATTCTCTCTGTCTATGCCTAAATCTTCTATAGAGCGAAATCCAACTAGCGAATTGTTCCGTGCTTTACAATCCATTATAAAATCGTCTCTAAAATTTAAATTTGGAACATTTAAGATAATTGTATTTCGCAGAGCAACAATTCTTTCGTTTATGAATTTCCCTATAATATTAAATATACCTACATTTATATATGTTGAACGTTCAGTTCCAAAATTGCCAACCATAAAAAACCTCATGATAAAATCTACTCCGGCGATTTTATGAAAATCACGAGCAAGCCCGTAATGTCTCCAAAAATCAGGATTGACTCTTACATCTTTTATCATGTTTTTAGTAGGTCTTTCAGCTCCTCTATTCTTTGCGTTTTTCTCTGCTTGCCGAACAAAGAACCGCAAGAATTCTTTGAATTTGATGTAATCGGCTTCTGTTGCTACTTTAGGCATAATCTAACTCCTGTTTTGACTTTTTGCCTACTCTATTACCCGATTTTCAGCTTCCTCGTGTGGCATTTAAATAGTTTTGTATAAAATCCCCTTAAATGCTCTGGTGGTAACGTAGAAAAATAGAATGAGAGAGTTCAGAACTCCGAAGTCGGAGTTAAAAGCCTCGAAGTCGAAGTTAAAAGCTCGGAAGTCGGAGCTAAAAGCTCAGAAGTCGGAGCTAAAAGCTTCGAAGTCGGAGTTAAAAGCTTGTAAATCGGAGTTAAAAGCCTCGAAGTCGGGGTTAAAAGAGTCGAATTTGAACATAATAAGTTCAAAGTCGGAGTTCTGACCCCTCTCATCGGAGCTTTTAGGTAGGAATTTCTTGATTTTGGGGAGGAAGTCCTAGAGCCTTTCTATCAGGGTTTACCCTTCATATTTTTCAAGCTTCTTTCTTAACTCGTCTATCTCAGCTTTACTTGCGGCTAGCTCGGCTTTATTTGTGGCCAGCTCAGTCTCTTTTTCGGCTAGCTCGGTTTCCTTGGCAAAAGACTTTTGAATCTCCTCTTCTATCTTGGCATACAAACCGCCAAACGTGTCCTGCAAATACTCGCGGTAATAACGCTCATTATCCAATGCCTTCCGACCGTCCGGATCTGTGCTAAGGTAATGAAGTATATCAGTCATTTCCTTTACACCCTCATCGCTTATGGGATAATCATAACGCTTTTCTGCCTCGGTATAGTCCATAAAGTTCCTCTGCTCAAAAACGGAAAGCAGCCTGTCCAAAGGAGTTTTCAAACGACCCGTTATGCGAGGAGCCTGGACTATATAGCACTCATGGGTAAGGCTTTCAACAAAATTAACGGCAGCTTTTATCTCTTTTTCCTCTATAAGATCGTAGTAATTACGGCTTATTCGTAGGCAGGCCGTTTCCAGGCCTGGGAGGTTGAAGCCAAGAACATAGATGGAGGTTATAGGCAAGCTGTCGTGCATATATTCGTGCCCCAGGTACTTGCGAAAACGTATTATGTCTGCGCTGTATCTGTCCGCTTTTTGCATCTCTATTATTATTTTGCTTTTCTGCTTGTTCTCGTCTTCTATCTCCACGGTGAAATCCAGGCGCAGAAGTTTAAGCTCTTGGTCTTGCGGGTCTATGTAGGTATGCTCTGGTGAGCGCAACGCTATTGAATGCACCGTTTTCCCCAGAAGGGTTCCTATAAAGAACTTCGCCACCCTCTCGTTCTCAAGCAGGTGTTTGAAGACCGTGTCGTAAATCGGATTTGCTATTAGCACTTTTTCCTCTCGCTGTGTTGGTTGCCTAAAATACAAAAATCCACTGTTGTCCAACAAAAAAAAGGCCGGGCAAGGTACCATTTGGATACTCTGTGGCAGCGTAGAAACATAGTTCGGTCAACACTAATGCCAAGTACGCCGAATACGATTTTTGAAGCTTAATAACTAGGCGGTGGCTTTGGTGTTTTTTGCCGCCTATAAATCCTTTTATGGCAGATGTGGCAATTACAACAAACTATAAGACCTGCTGTATTTGGAAATTAGCTGTTTGCGGCTTTAGGTTAGAGCCTGTGCTTTTGCTTGACATCCGCTATAGTTCCTCTTCCGTAAAATATCTGCTTATGCCCCTGCGCTCTTTGCTGAATCCGATAAACTCGCGGGCATCTTACATTGAATAACAGCCGCCACCAAGCAAAGTCAAGGAGCCTACGCCTCTAAAATGTTACTGTCCGTTATCGTTTAACATACAGCTACATTTACTTATCATAAGGGAGTATAAATATTTTTTATTATAGTACCAATTTCCAAATCGTTGTAAATATTAGCGAATTTTGACATATCAAATTATATTATCTTCAGCATCAGTATCTTCTGCATACCCTGTCCACGGATACGTTTTTTTCTTTTTGCCCAATATAAATTTCCCAGTTAGGCGGTCGCCATCTCTGTAAATAACATAAATTCTATCATCTTTTGACAACTTAGC
>LIUH01000215.1:18520-18685 GCA_001462225.1 Fibrobacteria bacterium GUT31
TCTATCATCTTTTGACAACTTAGCAGTAGTTAATAAATCATTCCTTAGCTGCGTACAAAAAGTTTTGCCATATTCATACTCTTTTATAAATGCAATGCCGTTGCCACACTCAGTAGCTTGATTATTGTCCAGCCAAGTGTATTTCAAATTATCAATCATTGTATT
>LIUH01000215.1:18784-20247 GCA_001462225.1 Fibrobacteria bacterium GUT31
ATCAATCATTGTATTTCGCTATATGTATTTTACAGAACACTAGTAGGGAGTTGGGAGTAAACAGTTAAATAACAGGCATTCGCAATATTTGCTTTTCGTTGCCGAATGATGCTTTTACAATATAAATCCCCTTTGGCAAATGACTAAACGGTATGCTGTGGTTGCCTGCAATGTATGTTTGCTGGCTGATTAGGCTGCCGCTTAGGTTGTATATCTCTATTGTCGCATTGGCTTTTGCCGCAAGGTTTATGCCGTTTCGGGTTTGAGTGAGTAGGTTGCCGGTTGCGATTTGGGGGAGGATGGGGGTTGTTGCTTCATACACCGCCGTAACAGTGAGGTCGCTTGTGACATTGTTAAACGCCTTGTCCCAGCCGGTGAATATGTGGCCCTCTCTTGTGGGATTGGTTGGGGCAGCGGCTGCCGAGCCGTGATTTACGGTTTCGGTCTTGAGTACCGTGCCGTCCCAGTCTTTAAAGGTTACGGTGTAAACCGGTGTCCATTTTAAATAAAGCGTTGTATCATTCGTTACCTCTGTACCGCCTTCGCCGAAAATGAACGGGGTATATACATAATCCTCTTCCGTTGTGCCCGTGCGAGTATGCCACTTGCCGTCATGAATGTAGCCGGAACGGATGAAACTTGATGTTCCCGGTTCGTATTCTTCGTTGAGTGTGCCACCCGGCAGTGCTATGTAGATAGGAGGCAACGTTCCTCTTGCCAATACAATATTATCCACGGCAATGGGTGGTTGATTACCACCATTGGCATCATTAACCCAAGTAAATAAAAGCCGCTTTGCAGTCCCGTTGTTTGATGCGGGAATAATGATTCTTGCATAATTCCAAACGGTAGCACCGCCCATCTTGTAACCTCCCAGAACCCTGCCGGACGACATTGTGGAACCGGCTGACGGTGTAGCCAAGGCTTCTATCAAACTTACTCTCAAAGTATCATGGTTGTTTTCGCCCTGTGCTCTCCAAAGAAAATTGAGTGTGCACGGTTGCAAAGACGCAGAGAGCGTTACATCTCGGTACATGTGCACTATGCTTGCAGGGCTGGTTGTGTAGGCGTTTGACGTTCCGTTGTCATTGGAAATGTAAGCGGATTTTGAACCGCCGTAAGCCACAGCCGTCCCTACAGCCCATTTGTTGGTTTGCGAGCCGTTTACCAGTGTGAACGAGTGTGTGCTTCCCTCAAAATCTTCGCTGAAAATAGTACTGCCATCGTAGTTCCAATCAAAACTGACTGTGTATGCCGGTATCCACTTCGCATGTAGCGTGATGTCATTCGCAAGCACATCAACTGCGAAATTCCACTCATTGACCAATTCTTCTTCCTTATACCAGCCGGCAAACATATTGTTTGCTTTTATCGGGTTAACCGGCTTGCCGATTATTGAACCGACTGTCATATTATTAAGCGTCTGAACCGCCGAGCCGTCGTTGCTGTTAAAGGTTACCGTG
>LIUH01000216.1 GCA_001462225.1 Fibrobacteria bacterium GUT31
GGGAAAAATTGGGTATTTTCCGCTGCGGATTTTACAAAGGATTTCAAGCGGTGGGAAATAGACCAAACTCTGAGTGAGTTAGAAAAGGATGGCAAAATCAAGCGAGTTATTTCCGGGCTTTATTATAACCCATCTTACAGCCAGCTTTTGCAAGAAATAATTGCACCGGATATGCAGCAAGTCGCTCATGCACTGGCACGCAAGTTCAATTGGATAATTTTCCCCGAAGGAAATACCGCACTATATTTTCTGGGATTATCAACCCAAGTTCCGGCAAAGCACATTTACATTTCCAACGGCAGACCACGCAAATACAAAATAGGAAACAGTGTTTTAGAATTTCGCCATAGAATGTTGCGGGAAAGCGTGATTGGCGATGAACGTACCAACCTTGTTGTGCAGGCATTGAAGTCGCTTGGCAAAATCCATGCCGGCGAAAACGATTTTATAAAACTCCTGTCGGCACGTTTTTCTTATGATGAATGGAAGAAAATTGAGAAAGCGGCACATAAAACAACCGGCTGGATACTTGAAGTGATAAGGAAAGCAAAGGAGCAGGCAAAAAATGGATAGAATTGAAAAAATATCAGATGCTGAACGCTTGGAACTATTTCAGCAAACATCCAGCAAATTGGGCATTCCGATTGCGATGATTGAAAAAGATTTTTGGGTTTGCTGGGTTTTGTGGAAATTATTCGGCGATGCAGAAATTAAAGAGGCTTTGCGTTTCAAGGGTGGCACTTCTCTATCAAAGAGCTACAACTTGATTGAGAGATTTTCCGAAGATTTAGATATAGTCTTGGCAAAAGAATTGGTGCTTGGCGATGAGGCTTTATTCAAGTCATCAAACACAAAGCAACGCAAATTTTCAGACGAATTATCATTACGTTCTGCTCAATATATTGGCACAACATTAAAAGACAAAATCAGCAAAATCCTCGGCTATTCGGTGGAAGTCCACACTGATGAAGAATACACAAAAATAAATCCGCAGCATAAGCAAGAAAAGATTGACAACAATAATCTTCATATTGTTTATCCGAAAGCGGTAAATAGCGAATATTTGCGACCAGACATCTTGCTTGAAATTGGGATAATATCAGCTTGGACACCAAATGAACCAAAAGAAATCCTGCCTTATATTGCTAAAGCATATCCGAATATTAAGATAGCACCGGCGATTGTACCGACTATAAAGGCGAAGCGAACATTTTGGGACAAGGCGACTATTCTGCACCGTGAGTATTATCGGTCAAAAGTTACTCACACGCCCGCACGGTATTCGCGGCATTATTATGATTTGTATTGTATGGGGCTTTCGCATATAAAAGGCGAGGCGTTGGCAGATTTTGAATTGCTGGCAGAAGTTGTAGAATTCAAAAATAGGTTTTACAATTGCCCGTGGGCGAAATACAAAGAAACTTTGACAGGCGGGTTGCATCTGCTGCCTAACGATAATAACCGCAATTTACTGGCACAGGATTATAAGGCTATGCAGGGAATGATTTTCGGAAATATTCCTGAATGGAATGAGATTTTAGATTTTTTACAGGGACTGGAAAAAGAAATCAATAGAAAAAAGTTTTACCTTTCCCCTAAACACCAACGCAGCAAATTTCAAATCATCCCTACAAATTTTGAACGTATGCCGCCATGTATTTCCCGTAAAGAGATTTTATTGAATAATTGGGAATCTTCAAATATAATTGTCCTTCCTTAACCTCGCCATAGGTAAGCATTCCCAAGTAAAACAAAAAAGAAATGAAATATTCGTCGTTCTCAAGTCTGTCCAGTGAAAATTTTTCAATTATGGTAGTTTTGTAAATTACCACACAAGGTAATGTGAAAAAGACAGGGAGGTAAATACGCAATGACAGACAGCTTACTGCTTATAAGTGCCTCGGAAAAAGGGGATGTTGAAACTGTTAAATCAATACTGAAAAAGAATATTTATATCCATGCGCAGGATAAGGATGGCAGGTGCGCCCTTGTGGCTGCCGCTTACGGGAATCATCTCGAAATTGTTGATTTACTGATTGCGGCCGGCGCGGACGTCAATATGAAAGACGATACCCTGCAGAGTGCTTATTTGATTTCGACGTCCGATGGATTTATAGAATTGCTGAGGAAAACCCTTAAAGCCGGAGCGGACGTACGCTGTACGGACAGTTACAACGGAACCGGCCTGATTCGGGCCGCCGACCGCGGACATGTTGAAATTATAAAAGAACTGTTAAAGACAGATATCCGCGTCAATCATATTAACAAGATAGGATGGACCGCATTGCATGAGGCAATCATATTGGGTGACGGAGGAGAACGGCATACGGAAACCGTGCGTTTGTTAACCGGTGCCGGCGCAGATGTTAACTTACCGGATAAAGAGGGTATCACTCCGCTGAAACACGCTAAAAACAGAAATTTTACGGACATTATTGAAATACTGGAAAATTTTGGAGCAAGATGATTTTCACCCAAGATACCCCCAAAACCTTGACAAGCCCCTAGCTTTTTTCTACATTCTACCCTGTAACCCCACTAATGGAGTATTATGAACGACACAGCACACGAAGTATTGGACTTCGTGAAGGAAAATGATGTAAAATTCATTCGGCTAAACTTTTGCGACTTGTTCGGAACGCAAAAAAATATTTCACTTATGGCAAGCGAATTGGAAGCCGCTTTTGAAAACGGAATTTCCTTTGACGCCCACGCTATCAAAGGTTTTCGCGACGTCACGCACTCCGATTTGCTGTTGTTCCCCGATCCTGCAACTATGGCTGTACTGCCCTGGAGGCCGGGACCGGGTAGGGTAGTGCGTTTTTTTTGCGATATTAAAAATCCGGATGGTTGTGCTTTTCCATATGACAGCAGATTTTTGCTGAAAAAAATTGTTGAGCGCACTAAAAAGATAGGCTATCACTGCAAAGTCGGAACGGAATGCGAATTTTATCTTTTCAAAACCGATGATAACGGCGAGCCGACTGCTACAACACTTGACAAGGGTGGGTATCTGGACATTGCACCGCTGGACAAGGGGCAGGATATACGCCGTGAGATATGCTTGACGCTTGAGGAAATGGGGCTTAAACCGGAAACTTCTCTTCACAAACAAGGACCGGGGCAAAATGAAATTGACTTTAAATTCAGCGACGCACTTGAATGCGCAGACAATCTGCAAACATTTAAATCTGTTGTAATGGCAATAGCTGCACGTAACGGACTGTTCGCCGACTTTATGCCAAAGCCCATTCCGAATGCTCACGGCAACGGCTTGCATATCAATCTCTCCCTTACTCAAAACGGGCTTAATATTTTCAAAAACGTAAGTGAAGGGCATTCAAAGGTTGCAGAGAGCTTTATCGCAGGGATACTCGCCAAAACACCTGAGATTACCCTGTTCTTAAATTCACTTGCCAATTCTTATGAACGCTTAGGCAAGTTTGAAGCGCCGAAATATGCATCTTGGTCGCACCAAAATAGTTCGCAGCTCATAAGAATTCCCGCAGCGATAGGCGAAAAAGTTCGAATGGAATTGCGTTCACCGGATCCATCGCTAAATCCGTATCTTGCATTTACTTTGCTTATATCCGCTGGGCTTGACGGAATAGAAAATCAAATACCTTTGCCACCCGCCGTTGATGCGGACTTATACACAGCCGATGAGAGCATAACAAAATCGCTTACCCTGTTACCGGATACTTTGGATAAAGCCATTGCTCTTGCGAAGGGCAGTGATTTTGTGAAAAGCGTTCTAGGCGAAGAATTGCTTGAGCGGTACCTGGCAAGTGCAACAGAGAATTGAATACAATGGAAAGTGCTTTGATAGTTTCATGCATGGAAAAAGGCACCGCTCTTTTTATGCAAATGCTAAATGCGGCGTCTATAAGGCAAATAACCACTTTGCAATCGTGCGCCGCTGCGAGAAGCATTGCTTTGGAACGGGATTTTGACCTAGTGATTATAAATGCACCGTTGCCCGATGAAACCGGCGAGAGTTTTGCACAGCACATAGCTTCTAAAGGTTTAGCGCAGGTACTTCTTGTGGCAAAGAGCGAATATTTTTATGCGGTATCTGCCGCTTGCGAAGAATACGGCATTTTGACTGTTTCAAAACCTATAAACAGGGATATTTTTTGGTCTGCGCTTATGCTCGCTAAAGCTACGCACAGCAGGATAAAACTTGTGCAAACCGAGAATATGAAACTGAAATTGAAAATTGAAAATATACGCGTAATAGATCGTGCAAAGTGCATACTCATATCATACTTAAAGATGAACGAGCAGGAAGCTCATAAATATATAGAGAAACAAGCTATGGATATGCGCACTTCAAGGAGGGTGGTCGCAGAGGGAATTCTGAAAACTTATGAGAGCTAACCGCTTCTCTCACAGTCTTATATCTATGTAAACCTCATTTCTCCATTGGTCTATAAGTGATTGCAGTTTTTTGTTCGACATATAAGAAGCCGCAATATTTTCAATGACGGAATAATCTTCTTCTAAATTATATTCCCTAATTTGCGCCTCACTGTCTAAACGAAAAATTTTGTAAGAGCCGTCAATAATTTCCGGTTTTGAAATCTCGCCTATATTCAACGAAGATATTATTCTATCGTGAACGGGTTCTATAAATTTTCTCTCTTGCCAGCCAAAACTCCCGCCTTTGTAAGAGGTTTCCCTGTCTTTGCTAAAGGCTTCTGCTGCTTTTGAAAAACTTATTTTTCCCTTTTCAATTTCGTTTTTCAGAGAGTCCAGTTCACGCAAAGCGTTAAGAGAATCCGCTTGAGACGGATTTACCCTGAGAAGTATGCGCGAGGTTTTTACGCCGTCGTCCTTTTTTCCCAAAAGTCTTATTACATTCCAACCCTCTTTTGTCAAAACCGGCTGGTCAGTCCATTCGCCGATGCTCAGTCTCATGGCTGCCCTTTCGTAATCCGGCTCCCCGGAGCCTCTGCGTGAATATGCAGACGTATCGCTTGCCCCCCCCTGCGAATGATTTTTGGCTAACACGGCCCAGTGTACGCCTCTATCCAAAGAATCTATTATGGCAACAGCTACGTTTTTAACGGAATCGGATATTTGCTTGCCGGGTTCTATTGTTATGCTTATGGTGCTGAATAAAAGGCAGTCGTACTGGCGCGGAATGCTGTCTTTGTAAACCGAGTAAAATTCCTCCACCTCTTTTCTTGTTGGGCTTATTATACCCACGTGCTTTTGCCGAATGCGAGAAAGCAGCATTTCGTCTCTGAAGCGTTCCATCAGCCTTTCCCTGTACTGAGCCATGGTCATTCCAAGCCGTTCTTTTATCGCTTTTTCAAGTGCTGCCACGGATGTTCCTTGCCTGGCGGCCAAACCCTTCACATGCGAGTCCACTCTTTGCGAGAGTTCTGCATCGTCAACCGTTATGGAATCTCTGGAAACGCGGGAGAGCAAAACTTTTTCTTCTATAATTCTGTCTAAAACCCTTGTTTTTTGTTCATGTTCGGACAGTTGCAAAAAACCGGGAGTTGCTTGATATTGGTAAAGCAGCGTCATTAAATCGGAACGCAAAATAACCTTGCCATCCACAACAGCAACTATGGACTCCATCAAAACAGGCTCGCTTTTAACTGAGCTTCCCGCTGCAAAAAGCAAGGGAGTACAGGCTAACAATACAAATAGGGTTCTAAACATCAGGGGAAATATAGAAAATATAAGGAGTGAGGAGTGGCTAGTAGGGAGTGGGGACAGGGCAAACGCGTCTAAATTGCAATCCTTTCCTACCCTGATTTTGTGGCGAAATATGGCAAATTTCGTGGTGAAAGGGCGTTGCAGGTTCAGTTCCCTGCAAGCAACGAACACTAAACAAGTTGCTCTTATCGTTGTTGTTCCAGTTTGCGTTCTCGTTGTTGTAGTTCATGTTCCTGTTGTAGGCGTTGTTGCTGTTGTTCTCGTTCTCACTGGAACTCCACCAGTTGCCGTTGTTGCCGGCATCGTTGAAGTTGCCATTGGAATTGCCGTTGCCACCCGGAAGGGCGGAAACAGCAGCGGAAGCTTTTTGCAAGCCAACAAGAGGTTCTAAAAGAAAATCTCATTGGCTATTCCTATTGCTCGCCGGTTGCCCGGTTGTGAGCGTTCCGCTGGACTGCTTTTGGGTCGCTCCTGCAATCCTGGTGTTGGCATTGCAGAATTCTGCCCGAAGTATGTTTTCCGTCTTCATAAAAAAATCATCCAAAAAAAAATCCCATATCTACGCCCCAGCCCTAAGCCGTATATAAACGCTCACAGCCTCGGGTTGCGCCGCTTGCCAAGGCTAGCGGCGGCGCTTCGCGCTCAGTCCTGCAAGCAACGAACACTAAACAAGCAGCTCTTATCGTAGTTGTACCAGTTCGCGTACTCGTCGCTGTAGCGCATGCCCCTGAAGTAGGCGTAGTTGCTGTTGTACTCGTACTCACTGGAACTCCACCAGTTGCCGTCGTAGCCGGCAGCGCCGAAGCTGCCATCGGAATAGCCGTAGCCACCCGGAAGGGCGGAAAACCCGTACGTGTCCAAATTCTCCATGCCTTCGTAAGGATTCCAGCCGGTTGCCGACTTCAAATGCTTGCCTGCCGCATAGCTGTCGTAAGGACTTCCGCCGCTGCCAGCACCGCCATTCTGATCATCTACATAACGGAACAATTCGTCCCAGTCAGCATTGCTCGGAATATGCCAGCCG
>LIUH01000217.1 GCA_001462225.1 Fibrobacteria bacterium GUT31
TGTTCAAATACAAGCCATGCAGACAGGCTTTGACCTGCAGTTGAAGGGCCTTACCGAGTCCGTCAATTCGTGGAAAGGATTGTGGGAAGCCGCCACGCAGGAAATCAGGCTTTTAAAGGCGGAGATTAAGGAGCTTAGGGAAGAAAACGATAAGCTACGCACGGAAATAATTGAGCTTAAAGGGCAGCTTAAAGAGCATTACAAGCTGTCGTAACACCAGGGAGACTTATGAGCATGGAACCGCAGCAGATCACAACCGTCAAACGCACCGGAGAATTTTTCTCGGCGAAGCAAAAGGAAGCAATGGATTTCTTCAAAGAGAATTTAAGCAAATGGCTTGAAGAGCCTCTATATCTGCACAAGCACTTTGTCATTTACGACAATCATGTTTCGGGTATTTTTGACACATTCGAAGCTGCATTTTTACATGCGGTGTCAAAGTATCCTCGTGACGCCTTTATTATCCAGCAGGTTGTGCGCGATGACGAAATTGTGAATTTCATTTATTCGGCGGTTTGCTAGGATTTGCGTTATGGGTTCTTTTCATAGTCATCCGTTTGATTTCAATATAACGCCAAAGCTGCCGCCAGATACGCAAATTGGAGTTGCTGTTTCGCCGGGCAAGCTGCTGATGTTAGGGTTAAATATTCCGGTTGCTATATCCACTGCCAGCGGAGATTCGCAGATCCCAGACTTTGACAAAAATTCAGCATTCACGGTAGGGGTAACAGCGCATCTGGATACAGGTGCAAGCATAACCTCAATAGACATTGAATTGGCAAAGAAATTAAATCTTATTCCAACAGGGCCAACAATCGTTTACACTGCCAACGGCCCGGCGGAAATGCCGTCTTATGTCATTGATTTGCATTTTCCTAATACAAACTTGATGCCGTTCATAAATTTGCCGATAGGTTCGTGCAATTTGGCGGGGCAAAATAATTTCTCTATTCTTCTCGGAAGGGATGTTATGTCAAGATGGAACATAGTTTGGAACGGCCCGTCTTCAACTGTTATCATAAACGATTAAATAAATTTTTTTCTATCTTGCCTGCATGGACGAGGAATACGCAAGGAAAAAGGAGCTGATGGACTGGATTGTTGCCGGTAAGGCCGGAAGGCATTACCCGAAGCCTGCCCCGCAGGACAAAACCTATGTCAACTTAGACCATGAACAGGACGACAGGCCGTTGCTGATAAAAGCGATGGCAAAAGTAGCTCCGGAGGGAAAAATCAAAGAAAGATATGAGCAGAAACCTTACTCTAAACAAGTGAATTATAACAAAGAGACATTTTGTAATACTCACGGAGATGTTTTAGAAGAACGATTGGGCAAGAAATATCCAGCAGCCCGTGAAAGGCTAAAAGAAATGGGAGATAGCCTAGATAAAGCTCATAATTTACAATTTAATTGCATGCCTATTCTAGGAATACTTCCTACGCCAACGGGACTCTATAACAAGTATCATAAGGAAAAACTTAGAGATGCTTTTGATGAGATGGGCCTTCCAAGGAAGTAATAGCAGACCTAAACCCACTATAAAAAGAAATAAAATCCAAGCTAAAGACACGTATGGGTCATCTATACCGTTAAGCATGGCTAAACAAAATGAGCACCATAAAAATATCAAGCCCATCAATCCCAAAGCGACTTTTATCGTTATAACGCCTATTTTCTTTCCCATAACCATAAATATACAAAACCGCCCCGGAGCCGCCATCGAAGGTTCTTGCTGCCGAAACCGGTTTTTTATTTACAAATCTTCAAATTTGGCTTTTAGCTCGGCTCGGTTAGTTTTTTGACGATATCTGCGTATGCGGACAGAGACTCCTTCCAACCAATGCACCTGCCTTTCAGCATAACATCGTAATAGCTAAAAGGATATACGTTGTGCCAATTGTCCACATAACCCGGTGCAAGCCCAAGTTCTTCGATGTAGTCAACGGCATCCTGATTGGAGCAGGAAACATCGGGCGTCTCGTATTCCCTGCGGGCAGGCATGTTTGCGACTTCCTTTTCTATTCTGTCTGTGTAAGGTTTCAATCCGGGGTCTAGATTTTGGATAGCCTCCAAGATCCCGCGCATTTCCGCAATTAAAATCGCTATCCTTACATCCTTGCCTTCAGTGCTGCCATCTACCATATTGCTTTCTCCTTTGTTGGTTTGAAACGACTTCCATTTTTTACCCCTCAAACGGGTTTCCCAAATTAACAATCATATACCAAATCATCCTGCCCTTGCAATTCCTTTTTTAACGCCTTTCAGTTCCGCTACATCCTCTTCCAACTGTTGTATTTTGAGCATTAAAACATCGATTGGGCTTGCAGGCGAGGCTCCCTTAATCGCCAAATTATTTATTTCATTGTAGTTTATACCGAACAATTCCTCTACCGTAGCCTCTAGCTCGAATAACTTTTTATAAATATCAAAAGAGGCATCTCTTTTGCCTATTTCCCAATTATTGTAAGTTGCACTAGTAACGCCTAACATTTTAGCTAGTTGATTTTGGCGTAATTCCTTTCTTTCCCGGAATTTTTTTAAACCCAAAAAAGCTCTTTTTCCACTCATATGGGAAAAATTTATAAAAAAATAACAAAAAGTAACAAAAAAGTGATAAAAAGTAACTTTTTTTGTACACATTCGCAAAAAATTATGTATATTATCAACATTATGTTGAAAAATCAACATAATGTTGCGATAAACCTTAAAATCCTGTAAAAACAGGAAGGAGTAGAAAAATGGAGCAAGAAACAAAAATTCGCAAAAAGCCGCTGGTTTGTTTGCGGATAGTGCTTAACGAGTATTCCGCTTGCCTGGATAATTGCGAACTGGCTGCGGATATGTTGCAAGACCTTGTAAGAGCGGGGCTAAACAATGTGCCCTGCAAATACGAAGTCAACCAGCGTATGATTGACGAAGCCTACGAACATATATCCCATAAAAAGGAAGTAATCCGTAAGTTAAACGAAAGAAGGCGACTTGAAAAAAGTGGAGGGAAGTAAAATGTTAAGGATATTGAAAATAACAGAAGAGGCCTATTCTGTTTTGAAAAAAGAAAAGCGTGAGGGTTTTTCTTTAAAACGGCTTGCCAGCGAGGCTATCTTGGAGAAATACTCCAAGAAGAGGCTGGCGGCCAACAGTTTAACCGCCCAAGAGGGCGAGGAGTAGTAAAATGGAAACGCCAGAAGAATTAAATCTTAAGGTAATAAAGGAGCCGCCTTTCATACGGGCAATGTATAAAGTGATTTCCGGTGAAAAAGCCGGGTTTGCCACGGAAGAGGATAGAAAGCTTACGGAAGAAGAAAAGGCCGCAATGCTGGAAGAACTAAAAAAAGGCTCGTTTAGCGAGAGCAATGCGGCTAATAGATTTCCTAGGTATCGTTTATTGATAAACTGTTACAGCGACCAACGGCTTAAAAATCCCACAAAAGACGATGAATGGATAACAGCCGAATTAAAACGCTTGGATCCGTTTATGCTGAAAAGAGAAGTCGAGAGAAGGGGAGCGGGAGGAAAAACATTCGTAATAATGGAGGTATACGGTGCGAAAGATTGATGATTATCCGGTAAATGAAGCTTGCTGCGAGAGACTTGTAAAAATCACCGCCACCGCTCACAGCATCTTGGAAAAAGAGGTCGTACGGCGGCAGTCTGAGGGTTTTACGGCGAGCCGCAAAGGGTTGGCCTCGGAGGCTATTTTGGAGAAGTATTCAGCCAATGGGCATTCTTTAGCCGGTGAGAGGCTTAACGCCGCATCTGCCACGAATAAGTGGAAAGTGGCGATGGAATTTGCCAGAAGGCTTTTGGAGAAGCATGGGGGCGACAAGAACGCCGCTGTTAAAGACATTCCGTCTGTGGCAGACATGGAAACGAAGAAACTTGCACAGATTATAATCGAGGAGGGGGTATGAAAGAAGACAAAGTAAGAAGTCGAAAAATTCCAAACATTGGAATGAACATCGCTATTGGTACATTAGCCGATAAGCTCAACCTCTCAAGAGAAGTTGCGGATGAGATAGTTAATCTCATAATCGAAAATCAAATTCCGCATCTGAGCTTTTTAGACGAAAGTCTTGCGCGATTGCAAGAGCGAAACGAGTGGCTTTATGAAGGGCTTGGAAAAAAGGAAGAGGAACTCGCTGAACTCAGAAGGCAAGTCCGGTACTGGGTGAACTATCGTGTTAATAATACACATTGCGAAAATATCGGGTATGCGAAGCGGATGGACGGGGAGGATGCAGTATGAATAAAACCATAAATCTATATCTAGACGGCAAATACCACCTAGATGTCGTGTCGTTTGCGCTTGCCGCAAACATGACGGTTAACCAAGCCAAAGTTCATTTGCTTGTTAAATATGCGGATTTGCACCCTAAATGCAAAACCGAAGAAATGCGGAGGAGGTGAGAAATGAAACTCAAAACCAAATGCTTTCAAATGCCTTTGATAATCTACGCATCTTTGCCGAGCGAGGTTAGAAAAGATATTCTTTCAAGGCTGATTGACTGCGACCATGTTGCAACGGCGGAACGGCTTGTTAGGTATATGCATAAGGAGGAAACATGAACACGGAACTAAACTTTAAAAAGGTGGGCGAATGCCCATGTGGAACGACCTTCTACGATGATTGGGACTGGCGGGATGGCTACAGCTGTTCCTCATGCGGCTCAATATTGTTTGGAGATAAGTTCAAAAATGACTTAACAGCCAAAAATGTCAAGGAGGAAGAATGAAAATTTTTTTTAGAAAGCCGATTCAATGCTTTATATGCAATAACACAGACTTCATAAGATTTAATGGGTATGGAATTAGATGCACCCAATGCAGTAGTAATTACTTGTTAGATGAAGATACCTTTTATGAGTTTGAAAATGAAATGGAGGAAACATGAAAAAATATCAATACTGCAATTATTGTGGCAAAGAAATAGGTGAAAATTATTATTTGTTAAAATATAAAGTAGAGAATGATTACAACTCATTTTGCAGTGAAGAGTGTGCTAGGCTTATTATAGAAGTTAGTATAGCGATAGAATGCAGATCTAATATTTTAAGCGAGGGGGATGTATGAGCACAAGAGGCGGGAGTGTAACAAGAGAGACAAAAAAAGCGGCTAACCTAATTGCTCTGTCAGCGGAAATCCCTGAATTGGAAAAATTGCAAATGATGTATGGGTTAGTCCGCAACATTACAAGCAGAACAAGAAGCAAAGCCGAGAAGTTCGAAGCTATTAGCGACATTTACGAAAACATTAGGAAATTAACCATGCAAGCTATAGCGATGGAACTTGCTAAGCTAAATAGAAAAGAAATCACCGCCGAAAGGCAACAACCGGGGAAACCCAAGGAGACAACATGGAAACAGTCAAGCTAGAAAATGAGCTTCTCACCGAGAAGTACACCTACATTATGCACGAGGCCGAGCCCGAGTATAATGCCCCGCATCACTTCACCGTGCATAACGCCAAAACCGGAGAGGTTCTCAACGAGATACATTTCCAATGCGGCCCCATAAAAGAAAAGGGTGTGAATGGCGTAAACAACGAGGACTTGCTCAATATGGTGGCGGCAAGGCTGCGAGGATTCCAAGCCAGTGAATTCTGCTGCAGAGAAAACGCCATGGCGTTGACCAAGATAGAAGAAGCCTTGATGTGGCTGCGCAAGCGCACCATAGCCAGGGTAAGAAGAGGTGTAGAGGGAACGCATACAGTCTAATAAAACGCAAGCAAAATGGATAGCAACGAAACGAAAATAAGAAAAAAGCCGCTTGCTTATGCCCGGTTCATGTTCGGCGAGTATTATGCTTGCTTGCATGACGATAAGCTGGCGGCCGATCTGATGAAAGATTTAGTCTATTCGGGTTTGATGAACGTCGCTTGCAAGCACGAAGTCAACCAGCGCATGATAGACGAAGCAGATGAATTTATAGCCAAAAAAAGGGCAGCGATTAGAGAGTTCAACAAAAAGAGACAGCTTGAAAAAAAGCAAGGAGAAACAGCTATGTTCAGCAAACCGCTTAACGAAATTCCCCGGCATGAGCTGGAGAAAACAGCCTTGGAGAACGGCATCACCGCCGCCGACTTCCACCGTTGGTACGAGGACACCGAAGCCAACGACTTCCAGGACGGCCAAGGCCATCCCATACGCAACCCATTGGCCGCAATGAGGGCGTACAC
>LIUH01000218.1:0-742 GCA_001462225.1 Fibrobacteria bacterium GUT31
CAGGCTCGTCCCCTACAAGGCAAAGTGCTTTACGCCCATACCATATGACCAATCACCCACCCAGGCTCGTCCCCTACAAGGCAAAGTGCTTTACGCTAATACCGCATTTTATATAAAAAAAGCCCCGCAAGCGGAGCTATTTATAGAGTGATGAATGAGAGGTGTGAGAGAAAATGGGTGAGAGCGTCCCCCCACCCATTCGG
The DNA here is from genome assembly GCA_001462225.1 of Fibrobacteria bacterium GUT31. Taxonomy (GTDB): domain Bacteria; phylum Fibrobacterota; class Fibrobacteria; order Fibrobacterales; family Fibrobacteraceae; genus Fibrimonas. The sequence goes on from LIUH01000218.1 coordinate 204, forward strand.
TTCGGTTAGCCTAGTTCTTCTCAATGCCTCGGTTTCCCGAAACATTGCCACAGCAGATTTAGGTTTTTTTAGTGTTTTCAACGTTCAAAATCTTAAAAAGAATTCGGACGCAGCAAGCGGTGTCCCTACGTTATCTTCTATACGGACTCGGCTTCCTTGCCTGTGGTATTCGGGACGGACAGGTCCGTCCCCTACATTACCGAGTGGAATACGGGACGGACGTGTCCGTCCCCTACAGCCGAGTATATATAGGCTTAGCTAAGTAAGCGTAGAGCGAGTTGTGGTAGGGAGTTAGCTTGAGATAGCATTGCAACAGCTGCCTGTGTCAATACCATGTTACGAGTTAGTTCGGTCATCTCACCAGCGATGTCAGCATCAGAGACGCGTGATTCTGAGGCTTGCAGGTTTTCGGCTTGTATTTGCAGGTTAGTAATGGTGTTTTCAAGCCTGTTCTGATAGGCACCCAGAGTTGCACGGATATTTTCCTTTCTCAGGATTGCGGTGTTTAACTTTTCGAGGGCCCTTTGAGCAGCAGATTG
>LIUH01000218.1:964-1894 GCA_001462225.1 Fibrobacteria bacterium GUT31
GTACCGAAGTGTATTTTCATACCTCCGATAATAGAGCCGTCTTCTGCAGCTTCACCGTTCACTTCACTCCAGCCCGAAGAGTTTACCCACATTCCTTCTTCTGACACCCATGTAAAGTTCTGTGTCCAATTTCCATTTGTTCCTGCGATAGATGTATTTCCGTTTAGCAGTTTCACACCGTTGAAGGTAGTAGCTGAGGCAATACGGTCGATTTCGGCGGCCATAGCAGTGAACTCAGAGTGAATAATCATTCTTTGCTCATTGGTGTATGTGCCTGTAGCGGCCTGCTCAGCGAGCTCTTTCATACGAATGAGTTTTTCGTCTATCACAGAGAGGGCACCTTCGGCTGTTTGAATCATTGATATTCCGTCCTGTGCATTACGAACACCCTGATTAAGGGCGGCAATTTCGGCACGCATACCCTCGCGAATAGCTAGGCCTGCGGCGTCGTCAGCGGCGGAGTTGATTCTCAAGCCTGTAGAGAGCCTTTGAATGGAATTGGTCAAGTTTCCATATGCGGCGTTGAGGTTTCTTGATGTGTTATATGCCATCATATTGTTGTTGATAACGAGTGACATAATTCCTCCTTGATTTGGTTTTATTAGGCGAAACAACATGTTTTGCCTTGTCTATCTAAACCTACTGTTTGGGAAGATAAACTTAGTTAACCAAGCCAATTTATGGAAATATCTTACTCTGTGGTTTTTTCGCTTGTGAGGACCTAAATACAGTGGATAGGCTAGGTGGTGGGCGGTTTAGTGCATAGTGCATAGTGCATAGTGCATAATGTTGCGGCCCACACTTTTTTAGAGATTGGGACGACAGAAAGCCGATCCCTACATATATAATGGTGGGTTGCTCTTATGGGGATGAGCCATTTGGCCATCACCCATGCCCCCTTTGCGGGTATAGCAAGAAGTGCCCCCTTTC
>LIUH01000218.1:1899-3288 GCA_001462225.1 Fibrobacteria bacterium GUT31
AGGGAAAGGGGATTTGGCCATTCGACCCTTCATGATTACATTATATACTTTACTATCCAAGCAATCTGAGAGCTAACTGTGGTAACGAGTTTGCTTGTGAGAGCATTGCAACGGCAGCTTGAGTCAATACCATGTTGCGTGTGAGTTCGGTCATTTCAGATGCGATATCGGCATCTGAGATACGTGATTCGGATGCTTGCAGGTTTTCGGCTTGTATTTGCAGGTTTGTAATGGTGTTTTCAAGCCTATTTTGGTAAGCACCGAGCGTAGCTCTGATGTTTTCTTTTCTCATGATGGCGGTATTTAGCCTTTCGAGAGCCTTTTGAGCAGCACTTTGTGTAGAAAGGGCTACCTTTGGTTCAGTATCTCTTTCTATTTGGTCTGCATCTCGGAATAGGGCTTCTGTGCGAGCGTCAGCTATTCTGAGGAAGTAATAATCTTCAGAACGTGTGTTTCCAGTACCGAAGTGTATTTTAATACCCCCAGTAATAGAACCATCATCAGCTTCTTTACCTGTTACTTCGCTCCAGCCGGAAGAATTGACCCACATGCCTTCTTCTGAAAGCCATGTGTAGTTTTTTGACCACTTTCCATTGTTACCTGCGACTGATACGTTACCATTTAGCAGCTTTACGCCGTTAAATGTAGTAGCAGAGGCAATACGATCTATCTCAGCAGCCATAGCGGCGAACTCGGAATGAATAATCATCCTTTGTTCATTGGTGTATGTTCCAGTTGCGGCTTGCTCTGCGAGCTCTTTCATACGAATGAGTTTTTCATCGATAACAGAAAGTGCACCTTCTGCAGTTTGTATCAACGATATTCCGTCCTGTGCATTACGGATACCTTGATTTAAGGCGGCGATTTCGGCCCGCATACCCTCACGGATAGCAAGACCAGCAGCGTCATCTGCGGCTGAGTTGATTCTGAGACCAGTTGACAACCTCTGAATAGAGTTCGTGAGATTGCCATATGCTGCATTCAAATTACGAGCAGTGTTTGCAGCCATCATGTTGTTGTTAATGACGAGTGACATATTTCCTCCTTGATTTGGTTTTTATTTGCAGACATCTCCTGTCTGCTTTCGTTTATCTAAATCTACTGTTTTTTGAAGATAAACTAGGGTAAAACCAAGCCAAATTATAAATACGTCGTCTTGTTGTGAAATATCGCAACGTTGGACCTAAATACAGTGGTTAGGCTGTGTGTTGGGCGGGCTAGGAGCTGGTAGCGGTTAGCTGGTAGCTGGTAGCACTCGACCAATTATTAATTAGGGACGGACGGTCATGCCCGTCCCTATGATTTTGGGTTAGTTACGCTTTATGGGGGTGAACCAATTGGGCATCACCCATGCCCCCTTTGCGGGAGTAGCAAGAAGTACCCCCTTTC
>LIUH01000218.1:3300-3379 GCA_001462225.1 Fibrobacteria bacterium GUT31
GGGGATTTTGGCCGATTGCCCCTTCTGCTATATTACCTGTAACCTGTTACCTGTAACCTGTAACCTGTTACCTGTAACC
>LIUH01000219.1:0-193 GCA_001462225.1 Fibrobacteria bacterium GUT31
GTGGATCAATCCGTATATCGCGCAACGTTCGGCGCTTTTTAGCGAAGGCAAGAAAGGCGGCTATTTTTTAAAACGCGCCGACGGTTCCGTTTATCAAACTGATCAGTGGCAGGCAGGAATGGCGTTCGTCGATTTTTCAAATCCCGCCGCTGTTAAATGGTATAACGGCTATCTTGAAAAGTTACTCGACATG
>LIUH01000219.1:348-564 GCA_001462225.1 Fibrobacteria bacterium GUT31
TTACTCGACATGGGAGTTGACTGCTTCAAGACCGACTTTGGCGAGCGTATCCCGGAGGACGCGGTTTATTTTGACGGCGGCGACCCTCAGCGTCATCATAATTTTTACACCTACCTCTACAACAAGGCGGTTTTTGAACTGTTGGAAAAAAAGCGAGGCAAGGGCGAAGCGTGCCTCTTTGCGCGCTCGGCAACAACAGGCGGACAGCGTTTCCCT
>LIUH01000219.1:789-2222 GCA_001462225.1 Fibrobacteria bacterium GUT31
TTTACGCGGCGGCATTTCGCTCGGGCTTTGCGGATTTGGTTTCTGGAGCCACGACATCGGCGGCTTTGAGGGAACGCCAAACGCCGCTCTTTTCAAACGCTGGCTTGCGTTCGGACTTTTGTCCTCGCACTCGCGTCTTCACGGCAGTACTTCCTACCGTGTGCCGTGGAGCGTCGACGAAGAATCCGCCGAAGTCTGCCGCTTTTTCACAGAACTGAAATCCAAATTAAAGCCCTATCTTTTACAGACAGCGAAAGAAGCGCATGAAAAGGGCATTCCCGTGTTACGCGCCATGTTCCTTGAGTTCCCGAATGATCCCGCCTGCGCTTATCTGGATCGCCAGTACATGCTCGGCCCCGACCTGCTCGTCGCGCCGGTCTTCAGCGAAGACGGCGAGGTTACCTACTACCTGCCCGCAGGCGAGTGGAAGCACTACCTGACAGGAGAGACGGCGCAAGGCGGCGTTTGGCGAACAGAGAAACACGGGTTTTTAAGTATACCGATTTTTACACGCGGGAAATTTTCAGGCTAAATACTCGCGTATTTTATTCATGACGACTTCATGATCGAGCGGTTTGCCAACATGATCGTCCATTCCCGCTTTGACGCACCTGTCGATGTCCTCTTTAAAGACGTTAGCCGTCATGGCTATTATTGGCGTCTTTTTGTGAGCGTTGCCGAATTCTTTTTCAATCGCGCGAATTCGGCGCGTCGCTTCATAGCCGTCCATCTCGGGCATTTGCACATCCATGAAAATTATCTCGTACTTTGTCGGCTCTTCGCTGAACATTTGAACAGCCTGCAATCCGTTTTCCGCGCAGTCTATTCCAAGATGAGTATCCTCAAGCATCATCAAAACAATTTCGCGGTTTATTTCCATATCTTCAACTAACAGCACGCGGCGCCCCGTAAAATCATCGTCGTCTTTTTGCGCGCCCTCAATTTTATTACGCTCCACTCCGAGACACTCGCTTATCGTATCAATAACCGCGGACGGAAACAGCGGCTTTGACAAAAAGCGATCAATCCCCGCTTCCTGCGCCGTATCCTTGATCTCGCTCCATTCAACGGCGGAGATCATTATTATAATCGCGTTTTCAGGGCCGCGTTCCATCGCCTTAATCGCGCTTGTCAGGGCAATGCCGTCCATTACGGGCATTTTCCAATCAATAAAATAAATGTTGTAGTTGCCCTTCTCCCGCACAAGCGAAAGCGCGTCCTCTCCGTTTAGCGCGGTATCGCAATGCAAATTGAATCTTTGCGCAACGTCTTTAAAGAACGTTAGTATATCAGGATCATCGTCAACCGCGAGAATGTTAATAGCGCCAAAATTAACCGCTTTGTCCCGCAAACTCGATTTTTTATCCTCGCCGCGTTTTGTCTGAACCGTAAAGAAAAAAGTGGAACCCTTATTGAGTTCGGATTCAATCCAG
>LIUH01000219.1:2400-2790 GCA_001462225.1 Fibrobacteria bacterium GUT31
TTCCACAATGTTTTTTGAAATCGAGAGTCCCAATCCTGTGCCGCCGTATTTGCGCACCGTACTGGTTTCCGCCTGCTGGAACGACTGAAAGAGACGCTTTTGCTGATCGGCGCTTATGCCAATTCCCGTATCGGAAATTGAAATTTGTATTTCGCAAACGCCGTCTTCTTCTCCCAAAAATTTTGTGTTAATGTTGATGGAACCGTTTTCAGGAGTAAACTTTACAGCGTTCCCCAAAAGGTTTGTGATAATCTGCGAAAGCCGCTGATCGTCGCCGATCAGTGTTTTGGGAATGTCCTTATCAATGTAAACCATCAATTTTTGCTTTTTTTCTTCCACGCGGAAATTGATAACATTTACAATCCTCTGAAGTACTTTTTCAAATTCAAA
>LIUH01000219.1:2945-4129 GCA_001462225.1 Fibrobacteria bacterium GUT31
ATGTCCAGAATATCGTTGATTACACCTAACAGGTGAATTGACGCGTCTTCGATTTTGCCTAACGCGTAATTTTTTCGTTCAATGTCATGAGTGTTTTTCGCGATTGCCGTCATGTTGATAATCGCGTTCATAGGCGTGCGCATCTCATGGCTCATGTTGGAAAGGAATTCGCTCTTTGCCTTGCTGGCCGCCGTCAGTTTGTTGACCGCGTCTTTTAATTTCGAGTTGTATATGTCGAGCATAATAGCTCCCGCAATGGTACTCGCGGTCATAGCAACAAAACTTTTTTCGTTGTCTGTCCATTTGCGTGGAGTAATGCTCTGCTGCACCGACAGAATTCCCCACAGGCGGCCCTCGACATAAAGCGGCGCGCAGAGGAACGCGTTAACATCGGAGGACAACAGCGTACGGAAAGCCTCGACATTACTTGCCGCTGTATCTGCGCATGAAAGCACAGGTACAGTTGCGCGATCGTACATTCTTTCGGGGAAACTGGATTTTACAAGTTCATACAAATTTAGTTTAGTGCCGCGCGGCCGCCTGCTGTCGGCGCCCCAATAATACGCAAGACGAGTATCGCTTTTTTCGTAGTCAAGACTGAAGATGATGACCATTGACACTTTGTGATAGTGTCCCAATTTGGCGATTGCTTCATTTACGAGAGTTTTTGATTCACCCGATGAAACAAAACTTCTGGAGATTTCCGATATTAATTCTTCCTGTTCAAGACGGACTTTGAGCAGTTCGCTTTGTTTCTGCATCTCGTCCGTCATTTTTTTTGTGTTACGCAGGTCGTATTGATAACTTATTATGATATACTTTCCTTTGTATTTCGCGCGCGTCAAAGTAATCTCGAAAGGAATAAGCTCGCCTTTGTGAGTAAGGTGCGTCCACTCAACCAAAATCTCTTCGCCATTCAGCGCTCTTTTAAGCACATCAAGCGTCATTTTTCTGGAGTTTGTTCCATCAGGCTGAAACTCGGGTATAAATTCAAAAAAGTGCTCGATGTAGTATTGCCTGTCGCAGCCGAACAGAGTCAAACTTGCGTTGTTGACTGTGATAATATTCAAGTTTTCGTCAAAGGCGGTAAAGCCGATTCGCGCCGCGTCAATAACCGCGTTGTTAAGTTCGTTGGCGCTTGCAATGTTACGCTCCATTTCGGCGCGAACGACAGTGTTGGCGCA
>LIUH01000219.1:4296-10828 GCA_001462225.1 Fibrobacteria bacterium GUT31
GGCGCGAACGACAGTGTTGGCGCAAAGGAACGCCGCCGACTGCATGATTTCAATGATTTCAGTTTCAAAGTACCGTTCTTTATTTAAATCTTCATAAATCACCATGCCCCAAAAAGCGTTGTTGATAAAAACCGGCGTAACAAATATTGAGACAGATCCGAACCCTTTTAAAACATCTGCTTCATGTTGGGGCTGCATACGGGCAGGGCCGTTTATCGTTCCGCCGTTTATTAAAATATCTTCCCAAGTCGGCACAAAAACATGATAGGCGACTTTTTCCAGTCCCGCGTTTGGAATTGTAGTGCCGCCGGATTTTTTCTCCCAACGATAAATCTGCGACGTATACAAACCGTCGCTTTGATTATAGTTGCGCCAAACAGACATTCTGTCCAAATCTATCATGTCGGCAATCAGCTTGATACCTTCCGTCATCATGGTCTCGAATGATCCTTCGCTTTGCGAAAGGAACAGAACTGACATCTTGTTCAGCGTAGTGGCAATATTTTCGCGGCGCTTTAGCGCTTCGATTGCTTCATTGGCGTTCTTGTTTGACTCGGAGCGAATGATTGCGTTGGCGCACAGACGCGCTGCCGCGTGCAGCAAATCGGAGCAGCCCTCGTCAAAATATTTGTCGTTGTTATGATCCTGCAGCGCGACCGAGCCCCAAAATTCGCCGTGTGAAAAAATAGGCACGATCAATATCGACTTTACGCCGAATGTGCGCAAAAAAACCTTCTCGCCGTCATCCATGTCGCTTTCGCGGATTCTGACAGTGTTGTCTTTTGCTAAAGCCGCGATCCATTTTTCCAAAGTCGGGATTTTTGGCAAAACCCGCAGTTCATCGTCAAGGGAAATAAGCCCCCCTCCCGACTTGTCCCAAATATAGATCTGTCCAAAGCGCATTTCCCCGTCAATTTCCAGCCTGCGGTAAAATACAATTCGATCCAGACGCGCCGCTTCCGCGATTGGCCGCAGTCCCCTGTTGATTACATCATCAAACACTTTCTCGCTGTGCGAAGTAAATATATCTATCGCCTTACTAATACCATTGACAATGGCCTCGCGGCGTGTGGACACATCAAAATCGTTTGTTTCTTTTACATTCATTTAGGCTCACCAATTCCTGACAAAAATCCTCAATAAGACAATTGTATCATGGATATTTAATCATAAAAAGCTGTTTTCCATGCAGGCGGCTTTTTCAAGACTTGATATTTTTTTATTATAAGAAGATACTATCTTCATGGACACAGGACAAACGGTGTATATTATCAGTCAGTTGGCTCTTGGCGCGGCGGCGGTATTTTTTGCCATTTTATTTTGGCCGAGGACGCGGGACGCGGCTTGGATGCTGGTTATAATAGGGACAATTCTGATATACATCGAAACTGTGTACAATATACTGAATATTTTTGGTATTGGCGTCGATGCTTTTTTCCTTATCGGGACTGTCCCGGTAATAACGTTTGTTCTGCCCTCACTGCGCATGCTTCTTTTCATCGCCGCCTTTATGATAATGGTTTTCAAACAATCCCGGCACAAATAGCCGGTAAAAATAAGGAGAAAAAATGAAAGCTACGATTATTGGACTTGTGATTATCGCCGCCGCAGTTTTCGCAATTTTGCCGCCGGACGCCCTCGGCTTCGGACTAAACTGGGGAAGCGATGTATTGGCATTCCTGCGCGGCGGCGTTCCTGTAATAGCGATTCTGATTGGCATCATCGCCGTTTTTATCGGCATAGCCGACATGAAAGATCGCGCAGAGGCAAAGAAAGAAGAAGCGGCGAAGAAAGAGTAGCGGAATTACGCTCACGGCGCAATTGAATGGGATTTTTTCATCTCAATGGGATGCTTTTGTTTATCATTACGCTCATCTTTACTCTGTACAAAGTCCGTATATTCTATTGAAGCCAAGTGTAACCAAAACCACATTTGATCAAAGGGGTTTTTGTCTTTTTTAGCAGATTCATTTTTTTTATTTTTTTTCTGTTTCATTTTTTCCTTTTTAAAAATAGTCCCGTACCATTTACAGTACGGGACATTGGACTTCCGGTTATGTTGTTCCTTTGATATACGCAGATGACAAAGCGTTTGTATTTTTTAAAATGATGTACAGTGAAATAACCGGCCCAACCAGAATAAACATGCCCGGCACAAACCACAATAAAACCACAGCGCCGCTTTCCTTGAAAGAGAGATTGTACCGCTGCGCGTTTTCCTGTAAACGATCGCCTAACATATACAGCCACAACAAGTTATAAATGCCGAAAGTAATTATTCCCAACAACAAAAATTTTGCAATTCCCGCGGTTTTCTTGCCGTCTCCTTCACAAACGGCGTTTATCCTTTTTATCAGTTTGTCCAGCCGGAGAAGCCCCAGAATAACAAGCGAGAGCATACCCAAGTTGCCGATACAAAATAGTATCAATACCGCAAGATTATTTTCGCCTAACGATTGAATGCGTTCATTCATAGAACGCATTCCCCATTTTCCTGACCACTGGTCGGCATGGCGGGACATTCCCCATGAATGGAAACTATACCCGCGTTCAAATGAAGTGTCCGGCGAATTGTAAAGAACAATCCTTGCCGCGACAAAACTGACAACGACAGCAATGACCGCTATAATAACGGCCGTCTTGAATTTTCTAGAAGTTTTTTCCATTTTCTTATCCTCCAAATAAATTATAACAAAAATACATCTTATAAATAAAACATGGGTAAATTGAAAGTAAACATTTTATAAACAGTAAAGGCGCTCAGTTTATCAAAATTTTACTTTTCAATCTGTACTTTTTAATAAAAATGCCGCTACAATTGACTATGGAGAAAAAAGAATGACCATAAAACGACAGATATTTTTTTCCAATATCCGCATGATACTGGTAATAATCGGAGGGTCTATACTTGTCGCGTCGGCTGTCAGTGTTACCGTATATATCTTTTCAGGATCATGGTTTCCCAATTATGGAAATTTTACAGAGCATGAAGGTATAAACGGATTAAGGCGGCTGTTTCCTTGGGCTCTTTTTATAATTATTGTCGGTATAATAAATAATTTGTTTGCTATTCGCCTAACAAACAGAATCCTGAAACCTTTAGGGCCGTTATCTGAAGGAGTAGAACAGATACGCAATAATAATTACGCGTACCGGATTGATTATCAAAAAGACGATGAATTTCGTCCCGTTTGCGAAGCATTTAACGAAATGGCGGCAAGATTGGAAACGTCAACCGCACAGCGTCAGCAGGAAGAAGCAAACCGCAGAGAACTTTTTGCCGGCATATCACACGATCTCCGCACACCATTAACGTCAATAAAAGGGTATCTTGAAGGGATCGAAACCGGAGTTGCTTCCACTCCTGAAATGCGAAAAGAATATTTTAGCACCATAACAAGAAAAACCGCCGAATTGGAACATATCATCGAACAGCTTTTTCTTTTTTCAAAACTCGATATGGATGAATTTCCAATCAACATGCGGAAAGTTGATATTGTCCGTTCTGTTTCTGATATAATAGAGGATACCATTTCTGAATACGCGGTTCGCGGCCTTGCCATACAGCTTGCCGAAATGCCGGACGGAGCGTTTGTGTTAGCTGACACTCTGTGGCTGAGGAATGTCATCATCAATATTTTTGAAAACAGCGCAACGTATAAAACAAAAGAGCAGGGGCAAATGCAGGTAAGCGCAAATCTTTTAAATGATTTTATTTTATTTAATTTTGTTGACGACGGTCCGGGTGTACAGGCGGATAAATTAGCGAAACTATTCGATGTGTTCTACCGCACAGATCCTTCCAGAAACAAAAAAGGTTCAGGATTGGGACTTGCCATAAGCGCGAAAATAATTGAACGCATGGGCGGCAGTATATTTGCACAGCTTCCCACATCAGGCGGACTTGCCATTGTAATAAAAATGCCGTTATTGCCGGTGGAAAATCTGTAATGTTAAACAAAATACTGATTATTGAAGACGACAAAGAAATTGCCGCCATTGAAAAAGATTTTTTGGAAATCAACGGCTTTGACGTTGTTATTGAAAACGACGGAATAAAAGGAAAAGAACGCGCTCTTTCAGGCGGTTTTGCGCTTATTTTACTTGATTTGATGCTTCCCGGAAAAGACGGAATATCCATTTGCCGCGAGATTCGGGAAAAAGTTGACATTCCAATTTTGATGGTTACTGCGCAAATTACGGACAGTGATAAAATACGGGGGCTTGGCTTCGGCGCGGATGATTACATAATAAAGCCGTTTTCGCCGACAGAACTTGTCGCCCGTGTTAAATCACATATCGCCCGCTATCAACGTCTCACCAAAAACATCGGTTATCTGCAAAAAAATGACGAGATCGATTTTGGCTGGCTGAAAATAAACAATGGCACTCATCGCGTCCTTGTAAATGAAAACGAAATAACGCTGACTCATAAAGAATACGAACTGCTTTATTTTTTGGCAACTAATCCCGAATTAGTATTTAGCAAGGAAACGTTATACGACAAAATATGGGGAGAAAATACTTTTGGCGACATAAAAACCGTCACTGTTCATATCAACCGCCTTCGTGAAAAAATCGAGAAAAATCCTTCCAATCCTGCGCATATTCAAACCGTGTGGGGCGCAGGGTATCGGTTTTTGATTTAACGCAAGATGTTACACTGCTGTAAAGCAAAAACCGGAAAGGCGGCTGGCGTCTTTCCGGTTCCGCGTTGTCTTAACGTCTATCACTTGCCGTAAATGTCAAAGTCACATCACCGGTGATTTGGATATTGCTCTTTACATAAGAGGCGTTATTGACATCATCTATTCTGATATCATATCTATCAGCACGGGTTACTCCTTGAATGTTACCAAGCCAGAATCTAGTAGTCTCCCTGTTGGTGAAACTTCCGGCACGAACATCGGCTCCTGTTCCGGCAGCAACCGTATCTACTGTGCCATCTTCTTTTAGGCGTAATGCGAGTATATTAGTATTGGGCCAATTAGTGTTAGGATTTCGCAGGAAAACAAGATTTACGGTACTACCTGTGTTGTTTAGTATAGTTACCACAGGCGGTCTATCTGCTTCTGTCAGAGTGATCGTAACATCTTCGTTTTCCAGCATTACTTCTTTTGTGTAGGACCAAGAACCGCTGGTATAAGTAATCGTATGTCTTGCATTGGCGGTTCTGCTCTGCTTCGGATAACCATTACTTGCGTTTCCATTACTGACGGTTTGGTTAAATGGGCTAGTAATAGTAATAGGATAGCCGGTATTGTTTCGGACTGTTATGGTAGGCGGTCTCTCTGTGAGCGGGATGGTAACATTTGTATCAAGATTCACTTCCTGACTAAATGTATAGTTGTTGATAGAATAAGAAACTGTAACCTTTCTATCGGAAGTTAATTCAGGTAGTTGATATCCGACAGAAGCACCATTATTAATCGTTCGAGTGCCGGGGCTGGTAATGTTAACTGGAAACCCGGTATTGTTTTGCATAGTAAGTGTTGGATGCCTGTCAGCACTGGTAAATGTAACCCTTTCAGTTGTTGCCAAGTCTATATTGTATTTACCATATACAACACCATTTGAATCAACAACTTTTATGTCAATGTTTGGTAATGTAGGTGTATCTTCCTTGGTCTCGCCGATTGCGGTAACAGTATGTGAGTATGAGGAGCCATTAGGGACATCAACTCTGTCATAAACTATATTGTCATTGGCATCTCTAACATACACAGTAGAATAATAAGGCTGCCCATTATTATAATAGCCAGCAAGCTCCTGTCTGGTTCTTGCTTTAGCATTTCTATATCCTCCCCAAGTGTCCTGTCCTGTATTGCGAACATATACCTGACTGATAACAGCGCCTGTGTTATTCCCAATTTGTATAGCTTGTCTTACAGATGGATTGGTAGCGCTTCCCATTGCTAAAAATACCAATACTGCGATCCCCATAACCGCAATTCCGTGGTTGAACAATTTTTTCTTCATAATTGTCTCCTTATAAATTTGATTTTATGAACAACACTCTCCAACAGAGTGATTGAACCCATTGTTAACAAATCAAGAATGTCAAATGTGCCGGCGATGCCGTAAAACATTTGCGATATTTCAAAGAAGAAGGCAATAAAAAGAAAACACAATCGGTATATCAGAAAAGCTTTCGGCTTTTCATACCATAAGACCCTTAAAAACAACAAGCCTGAAAGAAGCCATAATCCATCAGGCAGATTATAAATGAACATATTCGACCATATTGAATCTGCTTGTAGTGGCTTATATAAAGTATTTAAGAAAGAAGGTTTGGGAAAAAAGTTAAAAAATACTATATTGTTTATGTCTCTCAAGAAAGCATAAATAGTCACGCCGCCAAGAAAAGCTAAAAATGCGGCAATACAATATGTCAATTTAAGCCGTTGTATTTTCTTCTTCATTTTCCTCAAAACTCTCTTTAATAGGCTCACTTAGCAAATTGCTAATAATATAATACTCTATATTGAATATTAGCTATTTGTCAAGCGGTTTACTTAGCATTTAGCATATA
>LIUH01000219.1:10888-11121 GCA_001462225.1 Fibrobacteria bacterium GUT31
TAGCATTTAGCATATAGCATGGGTTTAAAGGAAAATTTTGTTCAAAATTTGAAGAAATTCAGGAAAATAGAGGGTATTTCTCAGGCAAAACTGGCTACCCTCTGCGATACTGATTTAAGTTACATAGGGCAGATTGAGATGGGCAAGCGGTTTCCGTCGATAAAACTCATTGAAAAAATCGCCTCAGTCCTTGACGTAGACGCCTACCGCCTTTTTATGGACGAAGCCGGTAT
>LIUH01000219.1:11335-11665 GCA_001462225.1 Fibrobacteria bacterium GUT31
AAAACCCGTGATAGAATGATTAAACGTCTCAGTGAAGCCTTGAACGATTGTGTAAAACAAACGTTAAGCCCTCAATAAAAAGCTATCGCTAGCCGCCGAATTCTCTCTCAAATTACTTGACAAAATGTGTTACATAGTGTAACATAAATGGTGAAAGAAACATTGAAGGCTGGACAAAAGCCAACTAAAACGCAGATTAATGAAATCAGAGCTGCAGGAAAAAAAAGTATTACCTACACGGATGACGCTCCACGGCTTACAAATGAGGAATTAGCCGAATTTAAACAGATTAACTCTGAAAACAGAAAAAAGATTCCATGCACACTACGG
>LIUH01000220.1:0-694 GCA_001462225.1 Fibrobacteria bacterium GUT31
GTAAAATATGATAGAAAAAAGCTATTTTACCAAAATAATTCAAGAAATCTTCTTCTTTTCCGTTTGCAAAATCTATGGAATGCGTAGAAGTTAAATAAGTTTTAGATATTTCTCTAAATACACTATTTCTGATTTCTTTTTGTTCTAGATTTTCAAGTTTTGTTTTTATTTTTTCTTCTAACTCTTTGAGCCGAATTTCTCTTTCCTTTTCAATAGAAGTAATTCTTTCATTTGTTTTTTCTAATTCTTTTCTTGCATTTTTTGCATTTTCTGTTTGTCTAAAATTATAAAAACCTATAACAGCAAATATTAGACCAATAAAAGCAATGCCGATGCTAACAATAATTAATATATAATTAAATGAATCACTATAAAATTTCTGTGAATCTTTTAATGCTTCGAGTGTGACTACTTTTTCTGGAATAACTCTAGTTGTATTTATATATTTATCTGTATCTGTAACAGTTTGATTGACAATTATAGTATCTATCTCCTGTGCAAATGACAAGGCAACAAAAAGCAAAACAGCAAAGGTTATTACTTTCGCAGTTTTGTACTTTTTGCCGTCACAAGAGTCGGTAAAAAAAACTTGTTGAGCAAAAACTGCTATATTGGGCAATGTTAGCGACTTTGTTAACTTTTTCATCTTGTATCTCCATTTTCCCCTAGTCAGTTACCCTGCCAAACCCTGGGG
>LIUH01000220.1:808-9533 GCA_001462225.1 Fibrobacteria bacterium GUT31
CAGTTACCCTGCCAAACCCTGGGGAAAGCTAGGGCTTGACAAGTTCGTGCCACCATGGCACAATTTTTTGTATTCACCGCTTGCTTACGCTAGCGGCTAGGGCGCTAAGAGTACCACAACTACTCAGTCTTGGAGACAACGGACAGAAAAGAAGCCGTCCTTAACGTTGCTGTTCCAGTCGGTGGACTCGTAGTTGTAGGACATGATCCGATAATAGACGTAGTTGCTACCGTACTCACTAGCACTCCACCAGATACTGTAGGTACCGACACCGTTGAAACTGCCTCCAGAGAGGCCGGTACCGCCCGGCAGGGCCGAAAAGCCATATGCGTCCTCACACAAATAAGAACTGCCGGAACCAGAAGGACCACAACTACTCCAGCCACTTGTAGCCTTCAACTTAGCTGCGTCACAGTTTGAGCAACCGCTGTTACTTTGAACATAACTTGACAACGCATTCCATTCTACTTCGCTTGGGATATGCCAACCTTCGGGACAAATACCACGATGCTTCGGCTTTATTAGATTTGAGCAATTAATTGAGTCACAACTTGACGGAAAATTCATTGCCATTGACCAATTATACAAACGACCATAGGCCACGCAGTTGGCTGAATTGTTATTGTAGCATTTGCTACCCGAAACTTCGTAGTTCAAATTCTCAGCAAACCAAACCTGACCATTTATATTCACTGTCCTATATGTTTGACCATCGCAAGTCACAAAGCCATTTGAAATGACCGGATTGGGGCAACTAGCCACCAACGTTGTTGCGGAAACATAGCTTGATTGAGTGCCCGCACCGCCATTGTTATAGGCTGCAACCTTGTAATAGTATATCGTGCTAGGTGATAGGGATGTGTTTGTGTATGAGGTTGTTGTAGAAATACCAATTTGACTGTAAATGCCGCCAGCAGTTGTGCTACTATAAATGTAGTACCCAGTGGCACCTGTGACAGACTCCCAGTCAACAGTAATGCTCGTTCCGCTAGCCATTGCAAATACGCCAGCAGGTGCATCTGGTAGCGTTGTCGCAGAAACATAACTTGATTGAATGCCTGCACCACTGCTGTTATAGGCTGCAACCTTGTAGCAATATGTTGTGTATGCTGATAGACCTATGTTTGTGTATGAGATTGTTGTAGAAGAGTCAACTTTGGTGTAAGTACCGCTAGCAGTTGTACTGCGATAAATGTAGTACCCAGTAGCACCTGTAACAAACTCCCAATTAACATTAATGCTATTCGTAGAATTAGACGTTGCCGTTACACCAGTCGGTGCATTTGGTAGCGTTGTTGCGGAAGCATGATTTGACTGGGTACCTTCTCCGTAACTGTTATAAGCAGTCACTTTGTAGTAATATGTTGTACCTGATGACAGAGAATTATCTGTATATGAAGTTGTTGTAGAAAAGCCAATCAGCGTGTAAGATCCGGCAACTGTCGTGCTACGGTAAATGCCGTAATCACTGGCATTTGAGACTGACGGCCAATTAATAGTGATGCTACTCTCAGAATTAGCTGTTGCTATTACGTTATATGGAGGGTTCGGCGTGCTGCCAGACGAACTTGAATACATATCGCCATATCCGCAGAAAGAACAAGGGGGTTCCCCTTTTTCCGAATCGTTTAGACTACAGCCAAAATAGGCTAAAATTAAAGCACAAGCGAAAAAAAACTTCTTATTCATAGATTGTACCCTAGGTTAAATCCAAGTGTGCGATTATATGTACTGTAACTACTCGTATTTACATCTGTTAAGCCATAGTCATAAAACATACCGATGTAAAAATTTCCAATGTCAAAACCGCCACCATAACTAATACCATAATCTATATTTCCATAAATGCCACAACTTGAACCGGTACATAAACTTAAATAAGTACCGGTGTTAAGCCTTACAACAGAAAATTTAAACGAAACCAGAACAGGAAACTCAATATAATCCAATGACAAGGTATAACCTTTGTATTCTGCGCCTTTTCGGATATACATAATTCCGGGCTGAAAATGGAACCAACTGTTTGCCGCTATATCAAACACCAAACCTGCCAAAAAACCAGCTTTATTATCCAAAGCACCATTCCTCATGCCATAATTGGAATAATATTCTTCATATACGTGCGAAAAATTGAAGCCTGTTCTAAAACCCAGCGACAACACTTTCCTGCTCTCTTCATTTTTTTCATCGCTTGAATCTCCTCCTTCATCCTTGCTATCAAACGCAACAGACGGCTCGTAAGGCTCATTAACCACACACTCATCATTAGCCGCCTTAGTCTTTAACTCATTTATAAGTTCATTCACATTCAGCCCAGCAATCGCACTGGAAAGTTTTTTAACATCCAAACCGCCGCCGGCAGCAGAAGCCGCATTCATAACATTTTGCAAAAATTTCTCAATGGGCTTCAAATACTCCTCCGCCCCATCCGGCAATTTCTTCTTGATACCACCAATCGTGCATTCCTTCATAAACGACACTGGCTCAGGCGGCACACCCTTCTTGCCAAAGGGAGACATAGCCAAAGCCATATCCTTGGCAAGGGTCGCAGAGCAATCCTTCAACTGGGCGGGAAAACCGCTCTGAATTTTGTAAACAAGCTCGTTTATGTTGTATGTGCTTTCACATTCTTTTTTAGTTGCCAGTGCAATAGTATCCGGGTTAAGTACAGGTGGGACAGCCGAAGTGTCAGCAACAATGTAGCTAGTGGCAGGCTCCGTAGGCATAGACGGCACGTTTTCCGGGGGGTCATCTTGCGCAAAAGCACCAATTGAAGAGCAAACGAGAAAAATGACAAACAACTTTTCAGTCATTGACATACCTCCTTTGTTTAGGGAAAAAATCTGGACTTATGTACGAAAGGGTGGTGGGACAGCGTATATATAGGTTTTTATGACAAATGTCAAAAGTCAGGTCAGGAGTGCAAGGCCTTGCCCGCACCGCAAACTCCTGCATTTTGGATATTATATATCATCATGTACATAAATATAGCTTTTTTTTGAGCCGTTGTCAAGTTTTTTTTCAAATATTTTCAAATTTCCGCAAATATCGCCCGAAAAGGCACAAAAGGCTACTCACTTACTATATTACACCCATGAAATCCTACCGTGCTTATGTCAACATAACTCCGCAGATGGCTCTCAACCTTTGGAAAAATGCAAACTGGACTGAGCTTGCAAAAGCGGCACATGAAATGCGGGTTGAAATTCATGGGAAAAAAAACGTTAGCTATACGGTTTTTAGGATAATAAATTATACCAATGTTTGCAAAATCGGTTGTTCTTTTTGCTCTTTTAGAAAATTGCAACCGTATGTGCTTTCTATTGATGAAATTGTTTCGCAAGCACGCACAGCAAAAAAACAAGGTGCAAACGGGATTTTTTTCCAAGGCGGCGTTAATCCCAAAATTCCCTTAGATTACTATTTGGATGCTATCCGTGTTTTGCATAAAACATTGAATTTTCCGGTCCGCGCATTTTCTCCTGTGGAGCTTTTTCATATTGCCAAAAACAACAAAATGCCCTTGCAACAGCTTTTGCAGAAATTGAAAGAAGCCGGGCTTTCTTCTGTGCCGGGTGCGGGTGCGGAAATAATGACCGCAAAAATGCGGCGAATATTATCCCCGAAAAAATTATCTGCAAAGGAGTGGTGCGGCGTTATGGAGGAATGCCATAGGCAGGGGCTTAAAGGCAGCGCAAACATAGTGATTGGATCAACCGAAAGCCCCGAAGACATTATTGAGCACTTGAATTATATCCGCGAGGTTCAAAATGAAACCGGTGGGTTCCAAAGTTTTATCCCCTGGGTATTCCAGCCGCAAACGAATGACTTTCCCATTCGCCACGTTAGGAGCGATGAATACATAAAACTCGTTGCGCTTTGCAGGCTGTTTTTCCACAACATACCCAACATTGAGGTTTCGGTTCTCGGCATGGGCAAAGTGCTGGGTGAGCTTGCTCTTTATGCGGGAGCGAATGATATCAGCAGTGTTGTTTTAGAGGAACGTGTTATGCGTTCACAGGGAATTACCGGCATTGAAGAGGCGGAGGAGTTTATAAAAAATGCCGGATTTAACGCTGTGAGACGCGGGATAAATTATTAGCTCTCACACCTTAAATTGCAAAAGCATTCGATTTAATTCCTCGGAGATTTTTGTCAAATTGCTTACGCTATGATTAACCAATTCGGTTTCCTTGGCACTCTCTTTAGCAACATTGTTCACACCGGCAATATCTTTGCTTACCTCGTTTTCGCCCTTCACCGCTTCGCTTGCATTGCGACTTACGTCCTTTGCTCCCTTTGCCACCCCGTTTATTGAACTTGCAACACGCTTTGCTCCCAAATTCGCCTGCGCAACATTGCTCGCTATCTCGTTGCTCGCTTTTGTCTGCCGTTCAATATTCTCCGTTATCATCTCAACCGACTGGTTGATTTTTACTATTATGTCCGAAACATCGCGAATGACCTCAACCGCATTATTCGTACCGTTTTGAATACCTTCTATGCGCTCGGCAATATCGTCTGCGCTCTGTGCGCTTTGGTTTGCGAGTTCTTTGATTTCGCTTGCAACAACCGCAAAGCCTTTGCCGGCTTCACCCGCGCTTGCTGCTTCAATGGTTGCATTCAATGCGAGCAAATTGGTTTTGTCTGCAATTTTCTTTATCACATCGGTCACACGCCCTATTTCTTTGGCGGCAGTTCCGAGTTTGTTCATAACTTCTGTGGCGTTTGTAGCCTTGTTTGCCGCCGTAGCCGCAATATTGTGGACTTCTTCGGTATTGCCCGCTATCTGATTTATGCTTGCGCTCATTTCTTCCACGGCACCTGCAACAGTATTCATATTAACGCTCATCTCTTCCGCCGCACCAGCAACTTCATCCGCTTCTGCGCTCACTTGCACTGCGCTATTAGCCATTGCATTTATGTTTTCCGCCACATGTCCGGTAGTATTTACAACAGCACTGCTTCGAGAAACCGTTTCCTCCGAACCTCTTTCCAGCCGTTTGCTCACAGTGGAAAGCTCCTCGGCAGATGAGGAGATATCCGAACTGCTGTTTACAACTTTTTTCATAAAATTTTGCAAACCGTTCATTAAATTATTGTATTGCTTTGCCAGTTCTCCCACCTCATCTTTACCCCTGCTGTCCAGCCTGTGCGTCATATCGCCGGTGCTTAACAGAACAACAGCCTCTTTGATTGTTTTTGTCAATTTTTTGGCGTAAATAATGGAAATGATCACCGCCAAAATCAAAATTACCGCACTTATCAAAACAGCTCGCCGCTCCAATTCATTGATAGAACCATGCAAGGCGTCTTGCATTTCCAAATTTGCTCTGTCCAACTCTTCTTTTGGCATTACAATTCCTATAACCCAATCCCAATCATTATAATACATTCCGGCAACAGCGAGTTTGTATTCCTGTCCGCTCTCGTTTTTGTAGTTTATTTCGGTATATCCGGTTGAATCTTTGGGCAGTTTTTTTCCGAATTCTATAACTTGCTGCCAGTAATATTCTCCTTGCGAATTTTTAAAATCCAACACATTTTTACCTTGGTTGTTCATGCTTGTTTCCATTGACATTATCAAAATTCCTTTTTCAACACCTTCCGCCCCAATAGCAAAAACATTGCCGTAGCGCGAATCCCTTATATTTTGTATAAAACTACGCGAATCCTTTCCGGTTGCGCTTACAAAAAGCATTCCTGTGACAACACCGTTCTCAATAACAGGGTCATAAATGGCATTTACCCATTCTCCCAGCACGTTGGCACGACCTCTATATGTTTTTCCGCCGAGTACTGTTTGCATCATAATATTCGGAGAGCCGTCCTGATTTTTCGGGGAAATCCTCGTATTTACCAACCTTTTTCCTTCGTTGGTGATATTTGTGGAAATGCGAATCATTGTGCCGTCTTCCAGCTTGCGGAATATGGTTGAATATGCATTCTGCGAACGCATAACTTCATCTACAACCGGGGTTGGAACGCTTGCGTCAAAATTCATCGCTGCTCCCGATACCTTGTTAAAGCCTCCGTTTGCCTGAATTCTCTCTTTCATATAAATCAGAGAAACATCGAGTTTTTCATTTAACAGCACATTGTATATATTTATGCTGTTGTTCGTTGTGCGTACAATGGTCTTTAGAGCTGCCTTGTTTTGCTCCTCCATTTGAGTTCCGTTTTGCCAGACAATCCTTTCGGTGTCTTTTTGCGAAAATATGATGGAGATAATGAGGGCGAATGTTGTTAGCAATACTCCCGTTACAGAAAGCAAAGCTATTCTGAAAACCATGGAATGGAAAGTTTTCATTTTAAATTCTCGCTAGTTTATAACACTTTTGATAAAAATAGAAATTTTCTTAGGGCTTGTCAAGGGTATTTTTTGATGCTTCCACGGTTTGTTGAATTAGCGTTGCTATGGTCATAGGCCCAACCCCACCCGGCACAGGGGTATATGCTCCGGCAATATGTTCCAGATTTTCCTTTTGAATATCGCCAAATCCGCCGTTATGGTAGCCGGCATCTATAACCACGGCTCCTTTTTTAATCCACTGGGTTTTAATAAATTGCGGAATGCCCACCGCACCCACCAGAATATCCGCCTGCTTGACAAAATCCGGTAAATTTTGCGTTTTGCTGTGGCAAATTGTAACCGTGCAATTTTTGTTCAGGAGCATTGCCGCCATGGGCTTCCCTAAAATCGCGCTGCGCCCAACCACAACGGCGTGTTTGCCTTCAAGAGGAATCTTATAATGTTCCAAAAGCGTGATTATGCCTTTGGGAGTTGCAGAGCCATAAACGCTTTCACCCATGCTCATAAGCCCAAAACCAAGCGCGGTAACGCCATCGACATCTTTTTCCAAGTCAATGGCATCAAAGCATTTTCTTTCGTCTATCTGTTTGGGAACGGGGTGTTGCAGCAAAATTCCTTTTACAAGAGGGTTTGCGTTCAGTTCGGATATTTTCGCGAGCAATTCTTCGGTTGTGGTGTTTTCCGGCAAAAAAACCGGCAAACTATCCAAGCCCACGCGTCTGCAAGCATTGCCTTTCATCTTTACGTAGGTTGCGCTGGAAGGGTCATTGCCAACCAGTATGGTTGCGAGAACAGGAATTTTACCACCGAGTTTCCGAATAATGGTTTGCACTTGGCATCTGAGTTCCTGCTCAATTTGGGTAGCCAAAAGTTTGCCGTCTAGGAGCATAGCAGGGTAAAGGTAGAAAATGCTTTCAACCACTATTTAGGCAATATGCGAGAAGCTCTAGGCGTGAGCGAAGAGGATATTGCTTTTTGTTCCAAAACCCTTACCTGGCGGGATTGAATCTTATCCCACAACAACACAGGCAAAGCTTTTGTGTTTAGCTTTCTTCTGCAATATAGCCGGTGCCATAGACATGGTAGCATAGCCGCTGCTGATTTGTCAAGGGTTGCCGGAGATTTGAAACGAGTGATTGACCCGTTTAAGGTGTAGGGTAATTACCTTATCCAATAAAAAGAAATTTTTTCTTTTTGCTCTACAATATCAAATTCGTGATGATCCGATGTTACCAGCACTCCTTTTTGTAAATATGCTGTGGATAAGGCAATAGAGTCTGCTAATGATATTCTATATTTTGCTTTCAATTTGCCAGCTTGAAAAAATATCCGATTTGAAAACGGAGAAATTATTTCTATAGGATTCTTTTTTATTTCAGTCAGAACATTTTTAGCGGTAGCTTCTCCGCATCTTTTTACTACATCGTAATAAACTTCCAATAAATTTATCTTGTGCATAATAATTTTTATGTCATTAGATTTTTTGCGAGATATGAATATATTCTCTACTTTGTCAGCTCCATCTTCATTTTTAAGCGATGCTATGATTGCACAAGCATCTAATACATATATCTTCGGCATTACTCTAATTCCTTGTCTTTTTGTTTTTGTTCGCAAAATTCTTTTGTTGAAAGACTGCTATTTTCAAGCATACCGAATAATTTGCTAAAACGTTTCCGCTTTTCCTTTATAGGCACGAGTTTAATTACTCCTTTTTGTTCCAAAACCCTTACCTGGCGGGATTGAATCTTATCCCACAACAACACAGGCAAAGCTTTTGTGTTTAGTATCATATTTTCCATAAAAACTCCCAAAATTCTTCTTAAAATAGAAATTATTATAGCCGGTACCATAGGCATGGTAGCTGCCGCCGATTTGTCGAGGGTTGCCGGAGATTTGAAACGAGTGGTTGATCAGTTTAAGGTGTAAATTTTTAAGGAGAGGAGGGAGCTGGTGGAATGGCTGGAGGGAGGGTATTTTTCTATATTACCGATGGATGTAGCGTTCCATGAGCAAGGATAATTTAGACTGGGAAAATTTTAGTTGCGTGAATATGATGCGGTCTATCAGAAATAAGATAGATGCGAAACTTGCGAATGTTGATAGCAAATATAGAGAAAATTACTATAGTAAACGCTGATTTATTCGCTTGGGGAGTGGCTAGTAGGGAGTGGGGAGTGGAAAAAACATGAATTTAAGCGTTTTTCTACTCCCTACTCCCCATTCCCTACTCCCTAAACCAGTTAATCAGCGTTTTCTATATTTATAATTGGATTTTTAATCGGAGTTTCTTAAAATGCATACTTTGCAAAGAGAAATTGAAACATACAACAAATTTTTGCCGAGTTTGTTGGACAAGAATGATGGTCAGTATGTTTTGATTAGAGGCAATAAATTGGTAGGCACTTTTGC